>JAIRSS010000111.1 GCA_031255315.1 Spirochaetaceae bacterium | reverse complement strand
GCGCTGGTGGCGGGTACGAAATACCGGGGCGATTTTGAGGAGCGGGTTAAGCGCGTAATGGAAGAGATCCTAAAAAAACAACGGGCCATTCTCTTTATCGACGAAATTCATACCCTCGTAGGAGCCGGAGCGGTGTCCGGAGGCGCGCTGGATGCATCAAACCTCCTCAAACCCGCTCTTGCGTCGGGGAAGATCCGCTGTATCGGCTCCACGACCCATGAGGAGTACCGTAAGTTTTTTGACAAGGACCGGGCCCTTTCCCGGCGCTTCCAGAAGATCGATATTAACGAGCCCAGCGAGGAGGATGCCGTCGCCATCCTGAAAGGGCTGAAATCCAAATACGAGGAGTACCACAAGGTCCGGTACAATGACGACGCGGTGGAAGGGGCGGTGCGGCTTTCGGCCCGGTACATCACCGAGCGCCGGCTGCCCGACAAGGCCATAGACGTGATCGATGAAGCCGGGGCGTTTGTTCGGATTACGGCGTATAAAACTATCCAACGCAGCGCCGGCGGGCCGGACGCCGCCGGGGGTTCCGCCCCGGAAGGACCGGAGGAAATCATTGACATCGATCTTCCCCTGATAGAAACCGTGGTTTCCCGCATAGCCCGCATACCTGAACGGTCTGTGGGGGAAAGCGAAAAAGACAAGCTCCGCGCCCTGGAAGACCGGCTGAAAAAGAGGATTTTCGGCCAGGACGAGGCGGTTGCTGCGGTAGCCGCCGCGGTCAAGCGTTCCCGCGCGGGGTTCCGGGGGGAAAACAAACCCATAGCCAACTTCCTCTTTGCCGGCCCCACGGGAGTCGGCAAGACCGAGCTGGCCCGAAGCCTGGCGGACATCCTGGGCGTTACGATGCACCGTTTCGACATGAGCGAATACCAGGAGAAGCATACGGTCTCCCGGCTCATCGGTTCGCCCCCCGGATATGTGGGCTATGACGAGGGGGGCCTTCTTACGGACGCCGTCGTGAAACAGCCCCACAGCGTCGTCCTCTTGGACGAGATAGAGAAGGCTCACCCGGACATCTACAACATCCTCTTGCAAATTATGGATTACGCCACGCTTACGGACAACAACGGGCGGAAAGCGGACTTTCGGAACGTGGTCCTTATTATGACGAGCAACGCCGGGGCGCGGGACATCGGCAAGAACCTTATCGGGTTTGGGGAACGGGTCGCCGGGGAGTCGGAAGTAAACAGCGCGGTGGAACGGCTCTTTACCCCCGAATTCCGCAACCGGCTGGATGGGGTGATCCGTTTCAGCCGCCTGTCCAGGGACGTGATGATTTCCATCGTCACCAAGGAACTGGACGCTTTTACGGCCCAGCTTAGGGAAAAGGGCGTTACCCTTGAAGTTACCGGTGCCTGTGTTGAGCGCCTGGCCGAAGACGGGTACAGCCGGGAATTCGGCGCCCGAAACGTAAGCCGCGTGGTGGAAAACCGGATCAAAACGTTCTTTGTGGACGAAGTTCTCTTTGGCCGCCTGAACGCCGGGGGCGCCGCCCGCGCCGACTGGCGGGATGGGGAATACCGCATCGACATCCTTTCCTGATCCGGATTGTGGGCTGAATCATGAGGGACATACAGCCGGGGCCGGACCCTGCGTTTCCCTATCTTACCCAACACGACCGCTTTCGGTTTCCCCCTGCGGACAAGTCGCGGGGAAACATCGTCGCCATAGGGGGAAACCTGTCGCCGGGTATGCTCCTTTCGGCCTACGAACAGGGCGTCTTTCCCTGGTATAACCCGGAAGATCCCCTGATCTGGCAGTCCCCGGACCCGCGTTTGGTGATCTTCCCGGAAAAACTCCGCGTCTCCTCCTCTATGAAGAAACTCCTGCGGCAGGGGAAGTTCGCCGTTACGCTGAACCGGGATTTCCCCGCCGTGATACGGGCCTGCGCGTCCATCGAACGCCCCGGTCAGGACGGCACCTGGATCACCTGTGACATCATCGCGGCCTACACGGAACTTCACCGCTTGGGCTGGGCGCACTCGGCGGAAAGCTGGCTGGACGGGGAACTGGCCGGGGGCTGTTACGGCATACGCATAGGCCGCGTCTTTTTTGGGGAATCCATGTTTACCCGGCGGCCCAACGCCTCCAAAGCGGCCTTCCTCACCCTGGCGCGGGCCCTCTTTGCGGATGGAGCCGCCTTCATCGACTGTCAGATCCCCACCGCCCATCTCCGATCCCTGGGCGGGGAGGAGATGAGCCGCGGGGATTTCCTTCGCCTGTTGAAGGAGGCTCTTCAGTCTTCCCGCGGCATACCCGGCGCGGCCCCGCCGCCATTCCCGCCTGAGTCCTGAAAAACCGCCGCTTTTATAGTACACTATAGCGAAACCAAAACATCCCTTACAGGAGGCGGATATGCTGCTGTACGATAAAAAACTCGAAACGAACATGGGCCAATACGGAATACGCCTGCCCATGTCTCCCGCCCGGACGGGAAAGATCCTCCGGTATCTGGAGGAACGCCGCGCCGGGCTTCCGGCAGCGTCCCTGGATGCGGCGGCGGCGGCGCTTGGTCTGGATTCGCCCCTCCTGACCCGGAGCGATCTGGAACTGGTTCACCAAAAAGAATACATCACCCGCCTTTATGATGATCCCAAAGGCTTGGAGAAGGAACTCCTTACAACCTACGAACTTATCAATCCCGACGGGACCTATAACCGCTATGAGCCGGACGCGGCGGAGGCGCCTCTGGAAGGGCTTTTCAAGACCATCCTCTACCGGACAAGCGGCAGCTACCTGGCCTGCCGGCTGGCCCTGGCGGACCGGGAACAACTCCGGGGAAAAATCCTGGGGGAAATCCCCCTCGAGGGTTTTTGCTTTTACCTGGGAGGCGGCCAGCACCACGGTCGCCGCGATTCCGGCTCCGGCTTTTGCCTCCTCAACGATGTGATCCTGGCGGCCCGGAAGATTCAGGCGGAAGGGCGGGCCGGTCTTGTCTGGATTATTGATGTGGACGCCCACAAGGGGGACGGCAGCGCGGAGCTGGTCAAATTTTCCAGGGACCGGGGGGAAACCTTTACGGGAAAAAACCCGGAGATTATCGCCCTTTCGGTCCACATGGCCGCCGGCTGGCCTCTGGACGCCGAGAGCCTCGCCGCAGCGGAACCGGGCCGGGCCCCGCTGGTGGAATCAGACATTGATATTCCCATCGCCCAGGGGGAAGAGTCCCTGTATCTTCCCCGGCTTACCCAGGGTATCGCGGAACTTGAAAAGCGCTCCGGCGGCAGGACGCCCGGCCTGGTCATCGTGGTTGACGGGGTGGACGTCTATGAAAAGGACGGCCTGGCATCCACCGCGCTCATCGCCCTGAGCCGGGAACAGTGCCTGGCGCGGGACCGGCTGATTTTTTCGTACCTCCGGGACCGGGGGCTTCCGTCGGCCTGGCTCATGGCCGGGGGCTATGGAGAGGACGCCTGGGAACCAACGGCAAATTTCCTAGCCTCCCTTGCGCCCGGCACCAGCGGGCCATCAGGGAACCGGCGCGTATCCGGCGAATGAAGCAGGGCCGCCGTCAAGTCCTGAAAGTAAAACAGACGGCTTTCCCGTTGATACACGAGGCTGTATAATTCAGGACTAAAATTTTTCCTTCGCGCGGCGGCAATCCATTTCACCCTTCCTGATCGCCTATAGAAATGTCCTATCCAACCTGACATTTCTGTTGTTCTCCGTCATACGAAAGAGCAGGCAGTTGACATTCTTTGGGGAATATGCAATTATTACGATATCAACAAGTTGAGGTTGCATTTTGGGAATATTTGGTTAATATTGTATACTTATTTATACATTTTGACCAAATTTATGTTAGAATCATGAGGTGTAAACGATGTATGCTAAAATTCAAAGAGAAATAAAATTACCCTATTATCAACAGCAATTTCCTAACGACGGACAACGATTTGTTGCATGGTATTTACGGAACATCCATCGCAGGGATGAAATTCAGACAAAATCTGATATTACAGACGGCGCTGATGATAAGCAGATTGATGCAATCTATGTGGATGATGAATATAACAAAGTCTATATAATTCAGGGTAAATTTATCGGGACGCATTCCGTTGACGCGGAGCCGTTGAGGGAAATATTATCTTCATGGGTACAGTTGAAAAATTTGGTACGACTTCAAGAGACCGCCAATAATAGATTAAAACAAAAATTGGCGGAGCTTGCCATTGCCTTTGATGACAATTACGATGTCGAATTTGAGTTAATAACGACAGCAAATTTGACGATACCGGCGCAAAACGATCTTTTTGCTTTTCAGAAGGAATTAGCTGAATCTGACGAGCTGTCCGCCAATCTGCGCCTGGTTGATTTAGAAGAATTGCAGCATCGTTATGATTATGCCGTCGATAAGGAGAATCCGTCTATTACGCACACAATCGCATTACAAGAGGGCAGGTTCATAAAAATGGATCTGGCTGGAACGAATGTGATTATAGCCGGATTACCATTGAAGGATTGTTTGTCTTTTCCTGGAATTAAAGATGGAACCTTATTTCAAAAAAATGTTCGACAATCTCTTGGGTTGAATAACCAGGTAAATAAAGGGATTAAGAATACCATATATAACGACGGAAAGGATTTTTTCTTTTTCCATAACGGTATTACGGCATTGTGCAACAAAATGATATTTGATGAATCAACAAAACAAATTACTTTAAAAGGATTAAGCGTC
>JAIRSS010000018.1 GCA_031255315.1 Spirochaetaceae bacterium | reverse complement strand
CGGGCCGGCGCCGATGAAGAATTGGGGGAGAAGAAAGACAAGAAGGCGGAGAAAGAAATTAAGCCGATCATTGAGAAGGTTAAGAAGGCCCTGGGCGACCGGGTAAAGGATGTCAAACTTTCCCGGCGGCTCCACGATTCCCCCTCGTGCATTGTGGCGGATGAGAACGATCCCTCCATACAGATGGCTCAGATGCTCAAGGCTATGGGGCAGACCGAGATGCCGGACATCAAGCCGATCCTGGAAATCAACGGCGAGCATCCCATTGTAGCAAATCTTAAAAACACGGAAGATGAAGAGCGCATCGCCGATGTGGCGGGGGTTTTGCTTGACCAGGCCCTCCTGGTGGAGGGGGTAAAACTCAAGGACCCGGCGGATTTTGTAAAACGGCTCAACCGTCTGCTGGCGAAATAACGCGCCGGCGGCATGTGAGGCTGCGTCTCTTCCCGGACGCAGCCTCTTTTTTTCTCCGGATAGAGGCAGGCGGGTTCCTTCCCGTGCCCCTGGAAAGTAAAAAAACGGGGACAGGGCCAGCCAGTCTCCCCGGTTTCGTTACGAAGCGCAACAGACTGCCGGCAGCCTGTTGCACGTATGGATTTTTGCACCATCAGTAACGCAAAAATCCCGATTATCCGGCCTGCTTTGGCAGTTTGTAGAGTAAAAAATCGCCTTACCGGCGATTTTTCAGGATTCTATGCGCGAAGGGCAACAAACTGCTAGACAAAAAGGCGTTATTTAGACAATATAGACATAGTGACGGCCCCCAAGTCATTGTATTATCAGTAACTATATACCAGGCAACGAATTAGAAGAAGGCGCCGTAAGAGCCTTGGAAATCTGCAGTCTCGCCGGACGATAGTCCGCAGACTCACCGGGAATAGGATTATCCGGTAAACTATTATTACAGAGGGAAAGCATGATACCGCGATTTTTATTACAAGAAGAATTCACATCCTATGATGATTTTTATGAGCATTTTTCCCTGACCATTCCCGATAACTTCAATTTCGCCTATGATGTGGTAGACGCCCTTGCGGAAGCCCGGGGCGGGGACCGGGCTTTGGCATGGTGTGACGAGAAGGGCGCGGAAGCCGAATTTACTTACGGCGACATGAAGCGTCTTTCCGATAAAGCGGCCAACCTGTTCAGCGCCGCCGGTATCGGCAGGGGCGATCCGGTAATGCTTATCTTAAAGCGCCGCCACGAATACTGGCCCATCCTTCTGGCCCTTCATAAACTGGGCGCCATTGCCATTCCCGCGACTCATCTGCTTACCGCGAAGGATATTGTGTACCGTTGCACCATGGCGGACATCACGGGAATAGTCTGCGCGGACGACCCGGAGGTGATCCGCAGAGTTGACGAAGCGGACGCCAAACTCAAGACGCCGCTCCGGTATAAGGCGTTTGTCCGTTCCGTCCATGCCGGAGGGGAAGCCGCCGTTTCCCCGGACTGGGCGGACTTCAACGCCCAGTCCGCCGCCGCGCAAGAAGCCTTTCCCCGGCCCGTGCGTCCCTGCGCCAATTCAGACATCATGCTTCTCTATTTTACCTCCGGCACTACCGGGATGCCCAAGATGGTCCGCCACGATTTTGCTTATCCGCTGGGGCATATCCTTACGGCCAAATACTGGCAATGCGTCCAGCCGGGCGGCCTCCATCTGACCGTGGCGGACACCGGATGGGCCAAGGCCGCCTGGGGAAAAATTTACGGCCAGTGGCTTTGCGGCTCCGCGGTTTTTGTCTATGATTACGACCGTTTTGTCCCCGCCGACCTGCTGGCCGTCATCGCCCGGCACAAAGTTACCACGTTTTGCGCCCCCCCCACCATTTACCGGTTTTTCATCAAAGAAGACCTCTCCAAGTATGATTTTTCCGCGCTTACCCATTGCAGTGTTGCAGGGGAGCCGCTGAACCCGGAGATCTATGAGCAGTTTAAGGCGGCTGTGGGTCTTAAACTTCGGGAAGCCTACGGCCAGACGGAGCTTACCGTCGCCCTGGGAACCTTTCCCTGGCTTGAACCCAAACCAGGCTCTATGGGTAAGCCCGCGCCGGGCTACGACATAGACCTCATACGGGAAGACGGTTCTATCTGCGAGGCGGGTGAAGAAGGCCAGATTGCAATCCACACAGGTACGCGGAAACCCGCGGGTATGTTCGGCGGCTATTACCAGGACGACGCCCTCACCGGGAAGGTTTGGCATGGGGATGTCTACTACACCGGGGATATAGCGTGGCGGGACGAGGACGGCTATTACTGGTTTGTAGGCCGTGCGGACGATGTGATTAAAAGCTCCGGCTACCGTATAGGCCCCTTTGAGGTGGAAAGCGCCCTGCTTGAACATCCGGCGGTTCTGGAGTGCGCCATTACGGGGGTTCCCGACGCTGACCGCGGGACGGTGGTGAAGGCCTCGGTGATCCTTGCGAGAGGCTGGACGGCTTCGAAGCAGCTAAAGCTGGAACTCCAGAATCACGTCAAGAAAACTACCGCCCCCTATAAGTATCCTCGTATCGTGGAATTTGTTACGGATCTTCCCAAAACTATCAGCGGCAAGATACGCCGGGTGCAGATCCGCGAGGAAGACGGGGCATCGGGAGAATAGTAACGCCGCTGTTCCAGTTTACCCGCAAGGACCAGCAGTCAGACACGATTATAAGGCAGGGTAAAATGATGTATGCTCCCAGACAGAGCAACGAAAGGGGAGAAGTTTATATCAGAAAAACGGTATCTGGCAACACTGACAACGGAAGAGGAAACACTGCTTTGTGGCGCTATGAACCGGGGAAAGCACGGCAGATGGGCGCAGTGTTACTGTGCGCCCATGAAGGCTGTACCGATGCAATGACAGCGGAGCGGACCGGCATGCAGCGCCGGTCGGTGGGAGCCCTACAGCAGCGGTTTGTAGAGGAAGGGATTGAGACCACAATGGAGAGGGAACCCCGAGGGCACCGGCCACGGGCCCTCGCGGGGGAAGACGAGGCGCGGCTTACCACCTTGGTCTGCGGACCGGCCCGGAGAGCAGAGCCTGTTGGACCGTGCGGTTATGAGCGGATGTCTGGGCGGCTCTTGAGCACACTGACATAAAGACGGTATCCCGGGAGACTATCCGGCGGACATTAAAAAAACCCGCCGTAAACCCTGGCAGAACCCGGAATGGTGTATCCTGCCGAAAGCGAACGCTGAGTTTGCAGTCTGCATGGAGGGATGTGCTGGATGAGTATATCCGGGAACGGGACGAGAAGCACCCGTTGGTGTGCATGGATGCGAGTCCGAAGCAGTTGATAGGGGAAACCCGGCTTCCTCTTTGTCGCCCCGCTTGAAGGCTTGAGGAGGGTCGAGATACCGGAACGGCGGACCCAGGCGGACTGGGCGGAACAAATACGGCGCCTGGCGGATGAGGATTTTCCGCAAGCTGAAAAGATCGTCCTGGTGATGGACAATCTGAACACCCCTACCGCGGCCTCTTTGTATGACGGTCTCCGCCGGAAGAAGCGAAACGGATAAAGGACAAACTGGAGTTTCATTACGCGCCGAAGCACGGAAGCCGGGGGTGCAATTTTTTTCGGGGCAAAACGGGAAAAACTCATAACGGACGCGGTAGCGGAATTTGAGGGGGGCCTGCGGTCAAAAGCAGAGCAATTCGAGACAACCCACGCCTAACGGAAACTGACTATCAGCGTCATAGAAACGCTCTGGGGAGAATCCCGAAAGCTGTCGGACGAGATTCTCAAACGGGTCTAACCGAAATGACGAACGCTGGTGAGGGAAAGCTGGTACAGAAAAAAAACAGCGCTCGGCGAGGCGGGAATAACCGTTCGGAACAAGGGGAAACATGAACGGCAGATACAGACCACCCAGGGAGTTTTGAACGTAAGGCGAAGCGTCTTGAAGTCCGGGGGGACGGGGCGGCGGTCAACACGCGCCTGGAGGACGAACAAGGGTCCAGTTGGCGGGAAAACAAGCTGGGGATGGTCGTTAACAGCAACGATTTACGGAAGCGGAAGGACGGAGTTACCCATGACATACAGAGAAAAGCATACATGCCCTGCCTTGGTTCGGCGGAACAGTTCAAAGGTTGCCTGTTGGAGTGTACGGTCCGTAACGGGTATGGGCGGTATGAAAAAAGCACTGTCAACAAGTTAAAGGACAGGGACGGCGGCGGTTTGCTCCCCTTCCGATCCTGTCAATAGTTTTGTGTAAGTAATAAGCCA
This sequence comes from Spirochaetaceae bacterium, assembly GCA_031255315.1. Next base: position 330 of record JAIRSS010000018.1, on the reverse strand, counting down.
CCGGCATAGCTGGTGGCTTTAGGAAGCCCCCTTAAAGGGGGCAATCAACTTACAAATATTTTTTCTCCCACAGAATATTTTGATTCGCGCCCTCCACTGCCCTTGTTTCCTTAATCTTTGCTTGCAATACTTATGTTACTTACTGGTCCGGCAAATTTACTTTCCAATTTTTTGCACGCCTCCAGCGCCAGTTTATTGAATTTCTCATAGTCAATTTACTTTTCTCTGTTCGACTCACGCACGGCACGTCATAGCCTTTTCAATTCTCCCCGGCATAGCCGGAGGTTTACGCTATCTAATTAACCCCCAAGGCCGCATACACGCTCTTTT
>JAIRSS010000215.1 GCA_031255315.1 Spirochaetaceae bacterium | reverse complement strand
ACCAGCCTTGCCCGGGTTATCGCCAACACTACCCGCGCCTATTTTGAAAGCCTCAACGCCGTGCTTGCCGGAATCAAGGACATACGCGAGGCTATCGACCGCTCCGATGAAAGGCGGCGGCTTTACGGCAGGCGCACCATCCTGTTTGTGGACGAAGTTCACCGCTGGAACAAGGCCCAGCAGGACGCGCTGCTCCCCTGGGTGGAAAACGGCACGGTGATCCTCATCGGCGCTACCACGGAAAACCCCTTTTTCGAGGTGAACCGGGCCTTAGTAAGCCGGAGCCGTATCTTTCAGCTCAAACCCCTTACCCCGGAAAACCTCCGCCAAACCGCGGCCCGTACTGTGGCGGACGCCAAACGGGGATACGGCGCGTGGAATGTCGTCTTTGAGGAAGGCGCTCTGGAACACCTGGTGGAAGTCGCAGGCGGCGACGCCCGAAGCCTCCTCAACGCTCTGGAACTGGCGGTAGAGACCAGCCCCCCCGCCTGGCCGCCCCCCAAAGGCGCGGAAATCCGGGTTTCCCTGGAAGCGGCGGAGGAAAGCATACAGCGCCGGGCGGTACTCTACGACCGGGACGGGGATTACCACTTTGATACGATCAGCGCCTTTATCAAAAGCGTCCGGGGAAGCGACCCGGACGCGGCCCTCTACTGGCTTGCAAAGATGGTCCGCGCCGGGGAAGACCCGGCCTTCATCTTCCGCCGCATGATCATTCTGGCGGGTGAGGATGTGGGCCTTGCCGATCCCCAGGCGATCTCTGTAGTCATCGCCTGCGCCGAAGCCTTTGACCGTATAGGCTTCCCGGAAGGCAACTTCCCCCTGGCCCAGGCGTGTCTCTATCTGGCGACGGCTCCCAAATCCAACACGGCGATGGCCTTCTTTGACGCCCTGAAAGAGGTGGAAAAGGAAGACGCCGAAGTTCCCAACCACCTCCGGGACGCAAGCCGGGACGCCGAGGGCTTCGGCCACGGAGACGGGTACATCTATCCCCACGCCTACCGGGATCACTGGGCGGCCCAGCAATACCTGCCTGCCGCATTGCGGGGCAAAACCTTTTATCTGCCCTCCGCCGTAGGGTACGAGGGCGGAATCCGGGAGGAAACGCTGCGGAAGCGGGAAATCCAGGCGGCGGTTGTCTTGGGAGATGGGGATGCGGCCGCCGGGGGGGAATTCCTCTCCTGGTCGGCCTCCTCAAAAGGCCGGGAAGGCTGGTTCAAGCGTCTGGAATCCGGGCGAAGCGCCCTGCTCCTTGCGGACCGGGATCGCGTCTTCGGCCAAACGCCTGTAGCACGGCATGACCGTGTTCTTATACCCGCAGCCGGGGACGGCCTGCTTCTGTGGGAAAGCCTTCGGAGAACCCCGGAAGGGCTTACCGCCGGCCTTGTGGAGAGCCAGGCCGCACGGGACGCGCTGCTCCGGTTTGCCGCCGCGCTGGACGAGACGGAGAAGCCGGAAATCGCCGTCTACCCCGCCCGCGCTTTCCCCCTTCCCGGCGAGGCGGAAAAACTCTTTTCCGCCGGGGTTTTCGATCATATCGTTGTCCGGGAAAATTGGCGGCGGGGGTTTACCGGCAAAGCGGAGCACGCCTTCCGGGAGTACGCCTGGGGCGCGTGGAACCTCCTGTCCCCAGCCGGGGACCTGTCCGTACTCCAGTCCCCGCCCCGCCTGGGAGAACGGCTTTCCCGCGTCATCCTGGAGGAATGCGGGGCGCCGCCAGAGATGGCGGAAAGGCTCCGGGAAGCGGAAGAACGTTTTTTCGCCCCCGCCGGGGACGACGGCCCCCCTCAGTGGCTGACCTGGGACGCTGATGTTTTGCGGCGGAGTTTTGAGGAAGCGGGATTTTCGGTAACCATAACCACGGTAGAACAACAAGAAGAACGCCTCCTTTCAAAGCGCGACATCGCGGCGTGGTTTGACGTGAACCGCTCAAGCTGGGGGGCCAGCGTCCGCGAGCGCCTGGGAGACGGCGATTTTACCCGTATCCGGGAGGCGCTTACCGAACGGGCCGCCCGGGGCCCGCTGCTCTGGAAATGGAAAAGTTTTCTTCTTTTGGGAAAAAAATCATAATTACCGTGAGTTCGACGCGAAGCGGGCCGGCGGGATTACTTACCTGCGGAAAGGCGGGAATACCGGTCCCCTGATTAACCGGATTAACACAGATTTTTCGCAGCAAACGTCTTCATAATCCGTGAAATCCGCGTAATCAGTAGACTTTGTTGCCGTATATTTTTGTCATCGAGTTTAATCAACCCGCTAGGAATTTGTCGCGCTTCGCGCATAAAATAGAGCCTGTCCCAAAACTAATTGACTGTGCGCTACGCGCACGATTTTTGGACGGGCTGTTAGGTCAACATTCCCTGAAGAATCGACATATAATCGTTAAGGTACATGGCGTATTCCGGGGACCCCACGATTTCCACGCACCCCTGTTCCACCCCTTCCACGAATCCCACGTCTTTCAGGAGCACCTTCAAGGCCCCGTCAACGGAGAAGAAATGAAACAGCACAAAGGGGCTGCGCCGGGTATAGATTCCGTGGCCGGACTTTGATTTTCCCGCTTTGACCCGGAGGTAGGCCGCCACGGCAGGTTCCGCGCCGGGGCCGCCGGGACCGTCAACCCGGAACTGATATATCCGGTCCGGCTGGCGGCGGCACCATTCGGCCATACCGGGATCCCCCAACTTGTTGTAGCTGGAAAGCGCGCGGGTGATCATGTAGAGGCACATTTTTACCTTGAGCCTCCGCTTGTCCGGTTCTTTGGGGCGGCTGGACGGCATCATGAGCATCAGGGACATGAGAAGGGAGAAAACTTTGATCAGGGTTCCCAGTCTGCCCAGGCCCCGGATTGCCGGAAGGGAGGCGCCTCCCCGAAACATGGCGTTCATCTTCGCCACGGTGGAAAAAGTCAGGGCAATATCGGGGTTTTCCACCGGCCCCTGAACCACGGAAAGAGAACCCCGGTCAAAAACCAAATGACAGGCCAGAAATCCTTCTTCCCCTCCGGGGTTTTTAGCGCCTATCTGCACCACCGCCTTGACGCGGGCAAACCGGGCCTTCATAACGGGATCATCTTCCAGAACCACCCGCATCACGGGAAAGGCCGCGTTAAAAAACAATTTCGCCGTCATTATGTCCATTGCCGTTGCTTGAGCAGCCACCTTACAGCCTCCTTGTACGGGCCTTATTCATCATTCCAGTCTTCATCAGCTTCGAATTCCATGCTCATCATTTCTCTGACCTTATCAACAATGCCGTTGCTGTCAAGGCCGTAATGGGCGTAGAGGTCTTCCGCATAGCCGATGACGGCGAACTCATCCTGGATGCCGTGCTTCTTGAACACGCAGCCCTTGCCGGATTCGGCGATAACGCCTCCCACCGCGTCCCCTAAGCCGCCTGAGACATTGTGTTCCTCTACGGTAAGAATACGCCGGGTATCCGTTACCGCGTTCAAGACGGCCTCCCGGTCCAGGGGCTTAATGGTATGCATGTTGATGACCCGCACCGAAAGATGGTCCTGTTCCGCCAGCGTCTTGGCGGCCTGGACCGATTGAAGCACCGCGATGCCGCAGCAGATAACGGTAATATCCGTCCCGTCCCGCATAAGAACCGCCTTGCCTATCTCGAAGGGATGGTCCTCGTTTTCATAGCAGGGAGGCTCAAAGCCGCGGCCTATGCGGATATACACCGGCCCCGGTATGTCAACGCAGGCCCGCACAGCCCGGCTGGTTTCAAGACCGTCCGCCGGGACGACAACCGTCATGTTGGCGATAGAACGCATTATTGCCAGGTCTTCGGTACAGTGGTGGGTCGTTCCGGCGTGGCCGAAAGAGATTCCCCCATGAGTGGCGATGATCTTGACCGGCAGGTTCTGGTAGGCGATATCCGTGCGGACCTGTTCACCGGCCCGCAGCGCCGCGAAGACCGCCATTGTGGAAGCGAAGGGGATAAGCCCCGCCTTAGCAAGTCCTGCGGCTATACCCATCATGTTCTGTTCCGCAATGCCCACGTTGAAAAAACGTTCGGGAAAAGCGTCGGCAAAATGCACAATGGCCGTGGTTTTTGCCAAGTCCGCCGTAAGCCCCACGATGCGGCTGTCCGTCTTGCCCATCTCCGCCAGGGTCCGCCCGTAGATTTCCCGCGCGGTCATGGTGGCCGAATCATAACAATTCCAGGTGGTTCCGGTAGTAACCTGGGCCATACTATTCGCCTCCCGATATTTCTTCTTGGAAGATTTTTTCTTGTAAAATAGAAGCCTTTGCTTTGGCCGCCAGTTCCGAGTCGGCGGAACCGTAATGCCACACCACGTTATTTTCCATAAAATCAACGCCCTTACCCTTAACGGTATTGGCCAGGATCAGCACCGGCGTATCCGTTGCGGCCCAGGCGTGGTCAAGGGCCGCGGCCAGCTCCGTAAAATCATGGCCGTCCGCCTCGACAACCTCAAACCCAAAAGCCCGCCATTTACCGGCAAACGGTTCAAGGCCCATCACTTCCTCGGTTTTGCCGTCTATCATCAGCCGGTTCCGGTCAACGATGGTGATCACATTTCCCAGCTTGTAGTGGGCCAGGGACATGGCGGCCTCCCAGACGCTGCCCTCGCAACATTCGCCGTCCCCTAAAAGGCAGACCGTTTTCCAGTCCTGCTTGAGATACCGGGCGCCCAGCCCCAAACCCGCCGCAATGGAAAGGCCGTGCCCCAGGCTGCCGGCGGACACGTCGCAACCGGCGATCTTGTTGCTGTCCGGATGCATGGCAAAGGGGGAACCAAAGTGGTTAAAGGATTTAAGCTCCGCTTCAGGGAAGTAGCCTTTTTTTGCCAGTACGGGGATAAACCCGGCGGCGGCGTGGCCTTTGGACAGGATAAAGCGATCCCGTCCGGGCCACAGCGGTTCAGCGGGCCGGACGTTCAGGTATTTAAAATAGAGGATGGTGAGTATGTCGGCAATGCTCAGAGAGCCGCCTATATGAGCGCCCCCGGACCAGAGCACCACGTCTATCATCGTAAGTCTGAGTTCACGAGCGGTCTTTTTAAGCGCCCGCCATTCTTCTTGGGTAATTGGCATGGAACACCTCTCATAGGTAAAAACTGCGCGGGGCTGTTCCAAAACCGAAGGCGTTTAGCGTAACCGTCAATTCGTTTTGGAACAGCCCCGCCTGTACAAAAACAACGCCGCCGCCAGGCGCGTATATTTCCGCAGGGATTCCGTCCAGTATAAATCATTCTTTGGGGAAGTCAACAAAAAACCAGCGGGCCGGGATAAACGTACCGAGGCAGCGGCAGGATAAGACCGTACCCGCCCTTCCCGCTCCCGGTCCGCCTTTCGATTTGATTTTTGAGTTTTGACACAGGCCTCCCCCATAGCGCCCCTCGCCAGGGGGCCGCAGGCCCCCTGGACCCCCGCTGTTGAATACATCCCGCGCAAATTTTTGCGCTTGTACTCTTGCGTTTTTCTCACTTTCATAGTATAACTACTTCAATCATGAACGGCGCTCGGCCAAGCATAGCGGCGCAACGCAACGCGCCAACCCTCATACTGAACCTCCGGGCAGACTTCGCCCCAAGCAAGCAAGCAAGCAAGCAAGCAAGCAAGCAAGCAAGCAAGCAAGCAAGCAAGCAAGCAAGCAAGCAAGCTTGGCCGCCCAATAGTATTTGTCAACCCCCTGACAGTTTAAATTCGAACGTTTTTTTCTCTCTTTCCCTGATGCAGACCACGGCGTCCCCATTGGAACGCCAAGTCGCCGTATCAGGACATTCCAGCCTTCTTTCATTTCCCCCCGTATTCCGAGCCACAGTGCGGCAGAGAAGAAACCGCCCTGGGGCGGTTATATACACCTATGCCTGCGGGCATAAAACACACGGAGGCTTTTATGAAAATGAATAAAAGCAAATGGTTTCTTACGGGAATGGCGGCGCTTCTGCTGTTATTCGGATTGATTCTGGCGGGTTGCCCCACTGACAGCGATGACGGCGGCGGTGGCGGCGACTATACCGGTGAAGGAGCAACACCAACTGGGTTTAAGTTTCGTAATGTAGGTGGCGATCAGATTTCCACTTATACTGATGTCTCTTTGGATGCTATTGCCTCTAATGACTCAACGAAAGAGGGATTCACCGTAACGGTAAATGGTGAACCACAAACCATTTCTGTATTCGTCGGTGGTAGGAAGCTTAATATTAACCTTAAGAATTATCAGTTTTCAGTCACAGACACGGTACTTATTTCCTATGACGGGACGGGATATTTTGCCGGTAAATTGAAAAAGTTTACCGACATACCGGTTACGCTTGATGACCCCCAACCCCGCTAGCCAGTTACGCAAGCGCGTCAATCACCGTTTTTTAACGTGAGGAGGCAGGGAGTCGCGGAACCATCCCCAACTCCCGCCTCCTCGCTTCTACATCCTAAAACAAAGACGTAGACAAGGTTTTGCACCGCATACAGGTAAAACTCTATCCCAACCGCCAGCCCAAAGTCGAGGGCGCGTACATCGCCCGCACGGACAACGAGGCGGCGCTGAACGTCAGGGAAGTCTGCGCGGCCCTCAAGAACCGGAACGGCTTTACCTGTCCAGTAGTTTCTTCCTCAAAGAACCCCGCGTATTCCGCGTTACCCCGTCTTCTTCCGCTTCCGCGCCGCTTCCAGACATTCCCGCTTGAAGATCGCCACTGACACACCCGGGTATTCGATCTCTTTTTTGAGGAGAGCCGCGTTGAATTCGATAAGATGCTTCTTTGCCTCAAGTTCAAGGAGGCGGCCGCTTTTCAGGCCAAGCCCCAGGATGAGTT
>JAIRSS010000203.1 GCA_031255315.1 Spirochaetaceae bacterium | reverse complement strand
TGCTGGGGACTGAACTTTCCCTGGTGTTGGAGAAGCGGGGCGTCCCTTTTGTGGGCACCGACCGCGAGGTGGACATTAGCGGCTTGCAGGCTCTTGCGTCGTTTGCCGAAGCCGGGGAGCGGGCGGAGCCCGTCGACTGGATTATTAATTGCGCCGCGTATACAGCGGTTGACAAAGCTGAAGATGATGGGGATTTTTGCCGTCTTATTAATACTGAAGGGCCGGGTAATATTGCCCGGGTTGCCCAAAAGATCGGCGCCCGGCTTATTCACCTCTCTACCGATTACGTGTTTGACGGCAAGGGTATTCGGGAAGCGGGCGGCCTCCGCCCGTATCGCGAAACCGACGCAGCTGGCCCCATTGGTGTTTACGGCCGCGCAAAACGGGATGGCGAACGGGCTGTTCTGGAAAACAATCCCCGGTCATATATCATTCGAACCGCGTGGCTGTACGGCAGACATGGAGGGAACTTTGTTCATACCATGCTCCGCCTGATGAATGAGCGGGACGAAGTGAACGTGGTGAATGACCAGCGCGGCAGCCCCACCTGGGCGCGGAATCTGGCGGAAACACTGGTTGCGGTTGTTGCCGCGGGGCGGGAAAGCCGGTGTGTTCCGTATGGCATATATCATTATACCGATGAGGGGAGCATCACCTGGTTTGATTTTGCGGTGAAGATTTATGAGCAAGGCCGCCGGCGCGGCCTTATTGGAAGCGATTGCGCCGTCAGGCCCTGCACCAGCGCCGAATTTCCTGCCAGGGTAACCCGGCCCGCGTATTCTGTATTAGATAAAACCCTGATACGGACTACCCTGGGTATTACTATACCGGCGTGGGATGAGAGCTTAATGCGGTATCTGCACCTGTTGGCGGAAGAAGGTTTTCGGTGCGTTCCTTAAAAAACATTCTGGTTACCGGCGGCGCCGGGTTTATCGGTTGTAATTTTATCCGGTTTCTTTTGGAAAAAGCCCCGGATTTTGACGGACGCATCGTCAATCTTGACGCATTGACCTATGCCGGCAATCGGGCGAGTCTTGCGGATCTTGAGTCCCGGTTTGGCGGGAAACGGTATTTTTTTGAACGCGGAGATATTGGCGACCGTTCTCTGGCGGCATCGTTGTTTGCGGACTACGGTATAGACACGGTAGTGCATTTTGCGGCGGAAAGCCATGTAGACCGTTCTATCCTGGGGCCGGAGGCATTTGTTCAGACTAATGTGATGGGGACATTTACCCTTCTTGACGCTGCCCGTGCGGCTTGGAAAGAAGGGCGCGCGAAGGGGGAGGGTTTTCGCCGGGATGTAGTGTTTCATCATATCAGCACTGATGAAGTTTACGGCTCTCTGGGCGGGACGGGTTTTTTTACTGAAGACACTCCGTATGATCCCCGTTCGCCGTATTCGGCGAGCAAGGCCGCAAGCGATCATTTGGTAATGGCCTACAGCCACACCTACGGGTTGCCGGTTACCATGACGAATTGTTCAAACAACTACGGCCCGTATCAGTTTCCTGAGAAGTTTATTCCTCTGATGATTCTTAATATGCTTGAAGGCAAGCCTCTGCCGGTTTACGGCGATGGTAAAAATATTCGGGACTGGCTTTTTGTAGAAGATCATAACAGCGCCGTCTGGACTGTTATGCGGAACGGCGCGGCTGGCGCGAAGTATAATATTGGCGGTGAAAACGAGTGGGAGAATATCCGACTCCTTCATTTCCTGATAGATATAGTGTCGAATCAGGCCGGCCTTGATGCTGAAAAAGTCCGGTCTACCATCACGCCGGTAAAAGATCGGCCCGGCCACGACCGCCGTTATGCTGTTGATTGTTCTAAAATAAAGCGGGAACTTGGCTGGAAGCAAAGCGTCAGCTTTGAGGAAGGGCTGTCCAAGACCGCGGCGTGGTACCTTGCCAACACGCAATGGGTAGACGGTATTCGCAGCGGGGAGTATCAACGCTGGGTAGAAAAAAACTACGGCGGGCGGTGACGCCCCGGTCATAGGGTGTTGTTCCTGCGGAAATTCCGGGCGGTTTAGGGTCTTACTTACGATAATGTGTATTCTGATGAATTGGATCGAGGGGCCGGAGGGCGGGAAAAAGGGCTCCGGGGCCGTGCGGGCGTCAGTCCGCCCCGGCGGGAGGCTCGTCCACCCTCCGTCGGCGAAGCGGTTTAAGGTAAAATGACGCCCCGCGTGAGGGCACGGCCGGTGCGGGGCGAAGTAGACAGAAGGCGCGTTCTGCGCAGTTAAGGCGCCCAGCCAGCGGGCGGGGGGCGGGCGGCCCCCGCGCCGTCAAAAAAGAACACGATATACAACAGCAAAACCATTCCGCGCTAACAAATACAGGGTATTTTAATCATGAAAGCAGTCATCCTTGCCGGCGGATACGGGACCCGCCTCTCCGAAGAAACGGACCTGCGGCCCAAGCCCATGGTGGAAATCGGGGGGCGGCCTGTCCTCTGGCATATCATGAAGGCTTACTCGCACTGGGGTTTCAACGATTTCCTCGTGCTGACCGGCTATTTGTCCCACGTCATTAAAGATTTTTTTATCAACTATTACACCCGGTATTCTGATATTACCGTTGACATGGCGGCCAACAGCGTGGAGATCCACCGGCACCGGAGCGA
>JAIRSS010000260.1 GCA_031255315.1 Spirochaetaceae bacterium | reverse complement strand
ATTTGTAAAAGACGTTTCCCTTTAAATAATCATCAGAATTTTTCAAAATATCGTTGTCTGATATAAAAACACATTTTCCTATTTCAATATATTTTTTCAGATATTTATTCATTGAAACTCTCCCATTCTTATTCCATATAGTACCGTCTCTTTTGTCAAGTCGTTTGTATAATATTTTCACAAAATTTCAAAAAAATTGCGCATAACAGGACTGTATGTATACTCCAATTTCGCTGGGGACGGGTCTTCGGCTCTCCAGGGTTCACTTGGCTTGGTCATACCGCTTCGCTTCATTTCCACGCCTCCTTTCCCGCCTCTGGTAACCGGTGAGTGCGTTCACCGGACTTCAAATTCCACCAGGGCGGTTGATCCGGCTTCGTCCTCCACTATAACGGTATGCCGCCCGCGGGAAAGGGGCAGTGTAAAGACCCCCGCCGGGTTCAACGCGCCCTGTAGAAATCCGTCGGCATACACCAGGGCTCCGGGTTCAAAGGCGGCGGTCTCAATCCGCAGAGCCTGGGCGTCAGGCGGCAAGCCGCTGTCCAGGTAGTACACCGACCCCGGCAGAGGCTGCCGTATCCTGCCGCCGCCTTCCCCGGCGCTGATCCGCCCGGACCGGAACCGCTCCGTAAGCCACGCCCGGTATTCCGGGGGAAACCGGACTTCTCCGCCGGCGTGCCAGGTACAGGGACCGGGCCCGCCGCCGCCGGGCAGCCATTCTCTCACCGTACCGGGGCAGAACAGTCCCGCCGCCATCCCCGAAAGGGCGCAGATCTGCGCCTCCCGGACCAGCGCCGGAGTGGGGCCTCCTGGATGCGGGCCGCCTGAAGTCGGGCCGACTAAAGTCGGGCTGTCCAAAGACGGGGCGCCGTCCCGGTAAGCCGCTGGTTGTTGTTCCAGGGCGGCCAGCAGGTCGCGGGCGATACGGGCGGGGATGGAGCTTCCGGTACGGCCTACCACGGTCTCCCCGGAAAAATTTCCCATCCAAACCCCTACGGTGAAACGCCGGGTGGCTCCCAGCGCCCAGATATGCTGAAACTGGTTGGCGGTTCCAGTCTTGAACATGGAGGGAAACGTTGTTGCCAAGGCCGGAGCTGGACCGAAACCCACAAAGCGGCTCCCTCGGTCCGAGAGTATGTCCGCGATCATCCACGCCGCGTAGGAAGACATTATCCCGCTGCCAGGGTTCCGTCCGGCGGCGCTTTGGGCGGTGTTGCCGGTCCCGGCGTCTTCGAGCCACTGGAGAACTGCGGGAGAACCGCCCCGGGGAAAGGCGGAAAATCCCCGGACCAGTTCCTCAAGGCTTACCTCGGCGTTGCCCAGGGCCAGCCCCGTACCGTGGGTTCCCATGGACGCGGCCAGGGAATCAAAGCCCAGGGCCGCAAGGTATTCCTCGAAATTCCTTACTCCCAGGCGTTCCAAAAGATACACCGCCGGAATGTTGAGAGAAGAGGCCAGGGCCAGACGCAGGCGGACCGGTCCGTTGAAGCGGCGGTTAAAGTTGGAGGGAATGTAGGCTTCGCTTCCGCCGAAAACGCTGGGCAGGTCGGGCAGTATATCCGCGGGGCTGAAGCCTGAATCCAGGGCAAGGGCGTATAGAAAGGGTTTCAGGCAGGAACCCGGCTGGTTCCGTACCTGAATCCCGTCTATCTTGCCGGAAATCCGGTCGTCAAACCATGAAGCGGAACCCGCATAAACCCGGACAGCCCCGGTTTCATTCTCTATCGCAAGAACAGCCCCGTTTGTAACCCGGTTGTCCCGAAGCCCCCGCAATTCCGTCTGAAGCGTCTCTTCCGCAAAAAGCTGTAGAGGCAAATCCAAAGAAGTGTATACTTCACCCGGAATGGCGTTTTTGGTTTTCCCGCCCGGTTTCGTCCCGGGCCGCGCCGCGCCCCGGGCTTCCGGCATCCCCGCTATACGTCCGGTAAAGTGGGGCGCATAAAAGGGCGCGTGATCCGGGCCGGACGCGTTTTTCGCTGCGGCCCGGAGCGCCTCCTCGTCCAGATTAAGGCCGCACCGGCGGGATAGGGCCATGGCGGCGCTGACCGCCGCAACAGGATCCGCCGCCGGGTCATACCGAGAGGGCCGCCGGGGAATGACCGCCAAAAGCGCGGCCCCCGCGTCGTCAAGGCGTTCCACCGGAATACCGAACCGGGCGCGGGTCATGGCGGCAAGACCTTCGATATTACTCCCAAAGGGAATGCCGTTGAACCATAATTCCAGAATATCCTTCTTGGAAAGCCGGGCCTCAAGGCGCAGGGCATCCCAGGCTTCGCCCAGTTTGCCCCCAAAACCGGGCCTGCGGACCCGGATAAGCCGGGCAAGCTGCATGGTGATGGTAGACGCCCCGGACACGATCCTCCCCGCCCGGAGGTTCCGCACGGCGCTCCGCAGAACCGCCGCCGGGTCCACGCCGGGATGCAGGTAAAACCGCCGGTCCTCCGCCCTGATAAAAACCCGCAGGACTCCCGGCGGAACAGCTTCACGATCAACCCATTCCCGTTTTACGCCGTCCGCCGCCGGCAGGACGCGGAGCGCCGTACCGTTACGGTCCCGGATCGCCAGGCCGTAGGACCGGGAACGGTAGGACGCGAGTTCCGGGTAGGGGATCAGGGCTAAAACAAGGCGGAAGACCGCCGCCAGGAAGACGCCCCCCGCAAGGAAAAAAATGATTTTGCCCGCAGCCGTATGCTTATTCACCAATCCGTATCAACTCTCCCGTGGAACGTCCGAACACCTCTTCCTCGTACATACATTCCGCCTGAACTGGCGGAGTAGGGTAGATTCCAGGCATTACCGCCCGGAAACGGAACCGCGCTTCCTGTTTTCCCGGGGGAAAATAGTCCCAATGGAAACGGACTTCATCGTCCATGACGAACCGTACCGGAAGGGCGCCGCGCCGCGTGTACCTGCGGCCTTCATCTTCGTCCGGCTCCTCCCCGGCTTCCGTTGGGGGAGCGGTGGAACTGGTTACCAGGACGGCGTCGATGATCTCCGCCCCGGACGGGACCGGTGCGCGGAGGACCAGAAAGCCCCGGGAGCGGGAACTGGATACCACGACCCGGCGGGTATAGGTTGCGCCGGGAACAAGCCTGCCGTCTCTGACCGGCCTGCCCTCTGAGTCCAGGATTTCGGCGAACACCGAAATTCCCTCGTCCCGGGGGGCGGCAAGTTCGGCGGGTATGCCATAGCGGAGGTTGAGGGTGTAGAAAAGCGGACCGGAAGCGCCCGGTCCGGTGTTGCCCGGACGCTTCCGTTCTATACGCAGGGGAAGCAGGGCGTCCCGCTCAAGGCCGTCCAGAGGCGGGGCCGTGAAGGGGAAGGTCCGGGAAAGGGGGACACCGCCGGAAGACGAGAAGTCCCCGGTAAGGAGGGAGGCCGGTCCCAGGGAGACGAGGGCGCTCAAATCCGTCCCCGTCGCGGTTTCAGCGTCGGCGACCCGGCCAAAGGCAAGGACGGCCCAGTAGGAAGAGCTGGTATTGGACCAAATCCCGCGCCGCTGCCGTTCTATCAGGCTGCCGGCAAGGCGGCTCGTCATGTCGTCATGGGGATTCAGGGCGTGATACAACATAAGGGCCAGGGCGTACCGGTCCGTATCGCCGCCCCAGAAATCGCCCCGGCTTTCATGGGTATCCGCAAGGTCCGCAGTCCGGGCGCCGGGACGGATATAGTTTCTGATCCGGTCCCTTGCGGCAAGAGCCTCCGGCTTCCGCCCCAGCTCCAGCGCGGCAAGGCCGGCAAAGGCAAACCCGCATATACCCAGGGCGTCCCCTTTCGTGAGAAACGCGGTTATCCCGCTCCGTACCTGCTCGCCGTGCATGGCCCGTATCCAGAGGGCGTACCCTTCAAGGAACGGGTCCTGAGACAGAAGCCCGCGGGCTTCTTCGGAAGCGGTAATAAAGGTAAGCGCCCGGGGAATGTCCAGGCTTTCGGGAACCTCATAGCCCTTTGCGCGGGCCAGCGCCGCGATATGGGCCACCCGGAGGGTAACCATAACGTTGCCGTACCGTCCGCCGGGCCAGTAGGGATATGATCCGTCGGGCAGTTTGTTTTTGGCGATCCGGACAAGCTCCTCCTCAACCGTCCGCCGGGGATCCGCCACCGGGCTTTCCAGGTTAAAGGCCGCCAGGTGTTCCCCGAAACTTACCAGCGGAAGGAGCGCCGCGGTACGCTGTTCAAGGCATCCGTAGGGATAATCCAGAAGATACCCCACCGCTTCCCGGAGCATCGCCAGGCGGGAGGCGGAGAGACTGACGGCGAGGCTGCCGGTCCCCGGAGGAACCAGGGACGGCAGGATAAGTCCTTCCTCAACAAAACTACGGTCCGGCCCCAGGTTCCCGATAGCGGCCACCGTCTCGTACAGTGCCGGACGGTCCACGGAGAGGGGCCTGACGATTCGCTCGTTTACCGAAGGAGAACGCAGAGTAAAGACAAGCCGGGCCTGTCCGGCCCCTACGGCGGCGACTTTGAACGAAACTTCCGCCGAAGCGCCGGGGGGAATCCGCACGGTTTTTGCGGATTCCCCGTCCACTTCCAGCACCGTTGGTTGCGCCGCTGTCTGCGCCGCTGACGAACCCCCGGCGGCCGCGCCCGCGCTGCCGGGAACATCGCCGGGTTCGACGGCAAGGGAGACGCGGGCTTCCCGGGTTTCTTTTTCCAGGTTGGTAAGGATGAGGGATACCGAGCCGGTATCCCGCCAGCGCAGCTTCCGGGGAAGGGCGGCGACGGCGGTCAGGGGGGCGCTTACCCGGAGGTCCTCCTCGGCAATCCCGAACTCGGAAAGCCCCGCGGCCACGGCGGTACAGCGGTAGGTGGTAAGCGCATCCGGGAGGCTGAACTTCACCACGGCGACTCCGTTCCGGTCGGTTATCAGACAGGGCTCAAACACGGCGGTGGGCCTAAAGTCCCTGCGCTCGGCAAGTTTGGAAACATCCTCAGTATCGCCGCCCTGAAGGTCCGCCACAGAATACGTTACCGGATCGATGAGCAGGGAGCGGCTGTCCGCGCCCCGCACGCCCAGGGGGAAACGCCGGGTATCGTAGAAAAAGGCCAGAGGGTCAGGCACATGGTAGTTGATCAGGTCCACCACCCCCCGGTCCACCGCCATAAAGCTCACCTCCGTATCAGGCGCGGGTTTTCCGTTCAGCGTTACGCGGATACGCGCCTCCGCTTCCTCACCCGGAGCGTAAACCCCTTGGGAAGTTTCGATTTGTACGGCGTAATGCCGTCCGGCCATATCCACCGGCAGCGCGGCGATCCCAAACAGCCCTTTCGGTTTGTCCAGATCGGGAAGATAGTAGCTGTTTTCCGGCGGCCCCCGGCGCACCGTAAACGAAGACACGACCGCGTACACGACGGGAACAAAGGATTCTGTAATGGGAATGTCGATGGTCAGGGCTGAACCGTCCAGTTCCAGAATCCTTTCGGAGATGATTCCCTCCCGTTCCAGGGTAAGGAGGTACGAGCCTTTGGGAAGGGGGGAACGAACCAGAAGTTTCGCCGTATCGCCTGGAGCGTAGACATCCCGGTCCGGCGTCAGGATGATACGGTCCGCGTCGCCGGACCCCCAGCGCACCCATCCCGCCCCGCTCACGTAAAACCCGAACCGGGTTACCGCCGCCCGGCCCCGGCTGTCCCGGCTCCGCAGCCGCACCTCCCACTCGCCGCCCCTGTCCGGGGTAAACGTAACCGTACCGCTGGTTTTCCCTCCCGGAGCGGCAATATTCACCGTCCGTTCTTCCACCACTTCTTCTACCTGCTCCCAGAGCAGATTCACCTGCCCCGCGACTCCGGCCTGGCGCGCCTGCTTCCAGTCATACCGGACAAACTGGATGGAGAGGGGTTCGGCTCCCCGTCCATCGGACGGCTGTCCGGCGGGGGAAAGGAGGGACCAGCTCAGGGTTGCCGGGCTTCCGGCGGAAAAAAACGAGGAGGAGGGGGAGCGCGCTTCCGAAACAGCGCGCAACGCTCCCGGATCAAGCCGGGCGGCGATATAGAACGCCGCGGGATGCACGATGAGGGCGTCCGTAACCGATACCGACTGACGGGCTGCGTCCTGGACTGAGGCTTCCAGCCGGTAGCGGTAGGGAGATCCCTCAACGCCGTCAGGACGCGGTTCCTGGCTTATGCCCGCGGCGCCGTCAGGCCCCAGGTTTCCTTCGCCCTCGGCGATAAAGGACCTCCCGTCCGAATGTTCCGGCCCAAACTTCCAGTACCGCCATGAGCCGCCGGGATTAAAGGCCGCGGGTTCCCTCGTCCAGTACCAGGAATAGGGCGCTCCCGCCAGTACGCCCCCGGCAAGATAGGAAGCGGAAAGGCGGGCGGAAATCCGGTCTCCCAGGAACGCCGCCTCCTCGCCAAGGCGCACAGAGGCTTCCATCCGCAGGCGCTCAAAATTCGCGACCGTAAATTCAACCGCCGCTTCAGCGTCCGCTATAGCGGTCGCTACAGCGGACGCTTCGGTGGATGATTTCCCGCCCCGTTTGTAGAAAATAGTGTATCTGCCGGGATCAAGATCGCCGGGCAGGGTAAATGACCCGTACCCGCCGCCGTTTTTGGCCGCGGTTCCCGAAAAAGACGCGACAACCGGCGCACGGAACGCGCCGCTCCGTACCGTAATGGTGTACGGCCCCTGGTACGCCCGGTAGCGCCCCCGGCTGAGTATCCGGTCTATGCTCCGGAAGGTTACGGTTTCCCCAGGCCGGTAGACCCCCCGGTCGGTAAAGAGAAAGACCGCCGAACGTTCCTGTTCCGCCTCAAAGGGGGAGACCGCCGCGTCTATGGAGAACCGCCAGAGGTTGTGGCTGTCATTGGGGATAAACTCAACCTCGTCTCCCCCCGCGCCGGGGCCGCTGCCAAGGGTTGCCCGTATACGCAGCCCCTTCCCCACCGCGGACCCGGCGGCTTCCTGGTCATCCACATAGCGCTCCGTCGGCCGGGTAAACCGGGACGCAAAGGCCCCGTCAGGAAAATTGAACACCGCAAGCCCCTGGCTGCTGGTAACGCCTTCGGTTACCGGGACGGTCCCCTCCAGCAGAACGACCCGGGCCCCCGCCGCCGGTTCCCCCGTGGAAAGCCGGGTCGCCCAGACCAGAACCCGGTTGTACCCGTACCGGACGGTAAGCCCTATATCGGTAACCTGGACCGTAAGCCAGGGGCGGTTCCGGTACACCCGGCCCGGATCCCACTGGGAACGGATCTCGTAATCCCAGCGCATACGGACGCTCCCCGTACCGGCGGGCCCCAGGAAAGGGGATAAATCTTCCTGGTAATACTGCTTTGAATCACGGGGGACGCTCATCAGCGCCGCCGCCTCCAGCGCGTCGGAAGGCGCCCGCTCATACGGCCCCGCCGCGGCCTGGATGACCCGGCGCAGGGACTGGGGATTCTGGGCTTCCCAAATCACGCCGGGGATGAACCCCGCCTCCAGCATCCGGGGCCCCTGGTCCCCGATATACACATAGCTGCCGGCCTCTCCTGTTTCCACCCTGGCCGTCTGATCCTCCCCCAGCCGCCTGCCCCAAATATCCCTCAGGGCGGCCCCTATTTTTACGGTGTAGACCCTGCCGTATTCCAGGGGCAGCCGGTTCAGAATCACCCGGCTCCCATAGACATGAATATTCTCCGCCGTTAAGGCCGGGAGCCCTTCGATAGAAAACCGCTCCGCCGCGCCCGCCGGATCAACCGGGTGGCTGAAATCAAGAATGACCGGAATGCTGTCGCCCTGCTCCGTCCGGGGAGACGATTCGGAACGGGCCCCGGCATAATCCAGCGTGAAGGGGAGCAGGGTGTGAAACGTGAACACCGCGTCCGCCATGGAACCCAGCAAGCCGTCCTCCGACCGGGCGCCCCGCAGCACGGTAACCGCCACATCCGTGTCAGGCGGCAGATCCCGTTCCAGGCTTATCAGCACCCCCTGGTCCCGGCGGTACCAGGTTTCGTCTATTGTTTCAGGCCGGGACACCCGGAACGGTATTCCCCCGGAAGCCCCGCCCGCCAGATCGACCCGAATCCACCGCCTGATTTCCTCAAGGTTCACTGGGTAGGAAAAGATAAAGAGGAGGTTCTTCGCGGCTTCAGGCGGCGCGTCCCAGGCGGACGCGGGGTATTCCCCATCCCCAACCTGCCAGTACAGCACCGAAAGCCGCTCGGTCTCAAAGCTGAAGCTCCGCTCCCCCTCAAGCCGCTTGCCCCCCAGAGACCTGAGCCGGTCCGACGCCGTTACCGTATACCGGCGCTGCGGCAGGCTCTCCGCGTCAGGCTCAAAGGCCAGGAGCCGCGTCCCGTACCAGCGGAACACCCCCGGAAGCGGCGGGTCCACCGTAAAAAGCCCCGGATCCGGCGCGCCCTCTTCCCAGCGGACGGACTCCCCCAGTTTGGCCACCGGCCGTACCGGATGGGAAAAAACCATATATATAGAAGGTTTCGTTGTTTCAGACGGCAGTTCCCCCCGGGGCCCGTAATCCGCCAGGGTAAAGGGCTCGCCGCTTTCATCGCTAAAAACGCCGCTTCCTTCAAAGGCCCCTTCCGCGCCGCCCTCCGGGTCCGCCTCATAATAGGCGATCCGGTACGCCTCCAGCCCTTCCACCGCCCGCCCGGGCGCGGCGAGGGGGCTGGAGAAAACCGTCCGCTGGGCGGACGCGCCGGCGGGGGACTTGCAGGCGCCGGAAGCAAAGAGCGAAACAGCGGCGTACAGGGTCAAAAATCTTCCAAACCAGGGAGGGAACATCTTCATAATCTTAGAGTAATACACAGTAAAGTACGCGGCAAGGCGGGATAAACGCCGGGAACCACGGATTGCGCGGATTATCACCAAGCAACGCGGATTTTTCGTATCAATCGTGTTCATACTCTGTGTTGATCCGCCTAATCCGCGGACCGTATGCCTGGCGAACCGGATGGACGGTTTAAGTCGGTTTCGTAGGTTCTTGTCCTGTGAAGCCATACCGAGCCGGGAATCAATATCCAGTGAAAATAGACTAAACCGAATAAAATACCGTTTTCCTCTTGATTTTCCAGAAAACACTGCGTATACTAGCACTCAGTAAAGCTGGTTGAGCTTTCGATATGTTTGTTTTGTTCAGGAGGATTGTATGATGATTGAGAAGAGAAGCAGGTTTTGTTTGGTTATGGCGGTTTTCCTGGCGGCGTTGTTCGTCCTGGGATGTAACACGGGCAATGATGATGATGATGAGCCGGGTGTTCCGAACCATTATCCCGGACTGGACTGGAGCAAAATCGTTGATGTGGACGTTACGGATTCCACCGTTACCTTGGGCACTGCGGCTCGGGACATTGACGCAACGGGTATCCGGTACGGGGAGACCGCATTGGGTAACCTGATCGTTGACGGCATTGCGGCCTACGCGGAGCATGTTTCCGGGAAGCCGGTGGATTTTGCTATGCTGAATGGGCAAAATGTCCAGGGCCTAACAACAATTTCCGCCGGGGTGATAACCCTAACCAATCTAAGCTCCGGCCTGACGGACACCCTCTGGATTGTAACCTATACCGGTAGTGATATTGAGAAGATTATCAATATATTTGTAAACAGCAGTTCTTCAGGTCGGTGGAACGCCAACTGCGCCGTACTGGTATCTAAAGGGGTGAGCTACGCGATTCAACCTGATACAGACGCTTCGAAGCCTCCCCGTGCGGTCGATATTAGGCTGAACGGCAGTCCGCTTGATCCGAAAAAAGACTACCGGGTCGCGGTAGGCAACTTTATGGCCGGCAGGAATGGGAACAGCAACGATGTGCCAACAAGCGGCGGCCCATCAAACTTTACCAATTACGGAAAAGACCGTGAATCTCAATACGCCGATGAGAACTTGAAAACCGCGGTAGCCAAATATATCGCAGCCAAAGGTACGATTGAGCCGGTTGTAGAAGGCCGTATTAAGGCCGCGGGCGTAGTACCGGTGATTCCCGCTACTCCCTAACCCCTAATAAACAGAAAGGCTGGGAATAAATCATGCGGAACGTAACGAGTGAAAGAATTGCCGGAAGGCTCAAACGATACGCGGCGGCGGCGTTGCTGGCGCTTGCCGGCCTGCTGGCGGCCTCCTGCGAGGCCGGCCCCGATCCTGACAGCTCCATCCCTCTGGCTGGGCCGCGCTCCATCCAGGTAACGGCGGGGAACCAATCCCTGATGCTGCAATGGACCAAAACAGCCCCCGCCCAGGGGGTAATTCCCTTCTACGAGATTTATTCCAGCCTTTCCCCTGCTGAGGGAAGCGCGATAAAACGCGGGAGGGTGGAATCAAACACATCTAACCTGGTTCGGTACGAGATTACAGGCCTAGACAACCACGTAACATGGTACGTCTGGGTAAAAGCGGTGTACCCGGATCTTGGGGAATCGGCGTTCAGCCCCATCACCTATGGAACGCCCATCCCGCCTCCGGCAATCCCCACCGGCCTGGCCGTCGCCTCCGGGGAGGAGATGCTTGAGGTAACCTGGGACCCAACGCCGGACGCCTTCACCTATGAAGTGTACTACCGGGAAAACGGATCGAACGGAACGCCGCCTCAGGACGCGTCCATCAAAACCGTATCCGAAACCGGCGCGGCCCTGCTTGGGTTGAGTAATGGAACGTCCTACACGATCTGGGTCCGGGCGGCCAATACGGCGGGGAATTCTCCCGGCTACGCCTCCGCCTCAGGAACCCCGCGGAACGCCTCCGCGCCGCCCGCCGCGGCCCCGGCGGAACTTGCGCTTACGCCGGGGAACAACAAGCTGACGGCGGAATGGGATCAGGTTTCCGGCGTACCGGGCTACAAAGTCTACTATGGAACGGCGAATGATTTTTCTCAGGCCCAGGAGTTCGGGTCTGTTCCGGCGGCCGCGCCGAGGGTAAGCGCCGATATTACCGGGCTGTCCAACGGTGTACTGTACTATGTATGGGTTCAATCATGGAACTCTCAAAGCGCCCGGCAGAACTCGCCGGTATCCCCCGCCGCGTCCGGGAAGCCCGTCGCCCGTGACCCGGTAGATTTCACCAATCCCCGGTTTGAACTGGGATCCGCCGCCGCCGAATATATCTTTGCCCAGGACCTGCCGAAAAGCGTGTTTTTCCCTGACGGAAGGCCCAATACCGACCGGCTGACCCGGGTGCAGGAAACCGCCCTGGGGAATTTGTTTACCGACGGCGCGGCGTGGTATGTCAGGAACATCCTTAAAAAGCCGATTGATTTTGTGTTCCTCAACGGCGGCTATATAGACAACGCCCTTTCACGGGGAACAATCACGGTCGGCGGGATTTCGGCCATAACCCAGCCGGACGCCCGGAGCGACAAAATCGTAATCATCACCATGAAAGGGGATATGCTCAAATTGTTCTTCCAGGATGTCGAGGGCAGGGTGGACGGAGAAGGGGATGTCGCCGGAGTCGTGCATACCGCCCGGGGCGGGCCGCATAATACCGGGTTCTTCGGGATAGTGTCCGCTGACGCCCGGTACACTATCCAGTATTACCAGCCCCCCGGAACAAAGCCCGACGGAACCTATGATCCCAACGGTTCATACGAGGAAATATCCTCACGGGACGCGGAGCCCTACTACCACGGGTTTATCAAACCGGGAACCCTCCTTATTGGGGGCGGCCCTATTGACGACAACCGGGAATACCGGATTTGCACCACCGATTATCTTGCCGCCGGGGGATACTTCACCCGGTTATTCACCAGCAGAACCGGCATCGAACCCTTCGATATTCCCTTTTGGCACGGTGTGGCGGAATATATCTACGATCAGGGCGTGGTTGCTCCCCGTCTGGACGGGCGCGTCTCGATTGAAGGCGGCGTTCCGCTCCCCGCGTCCGCTCCCTGGACTCCCGGCGGGCTTAAGAAGCCATGAAAAAGGCCGGCCGTCTTTTCGCGTTGCTCTGCTTCCTGTGCGCCTGGCTGCCCCCGGCCTCCGGCGCGCAGGAGGAGGAGGCTGACGCCGCGCCCGCCGGTGCGGAGGAGGTATACCGCCTGCCGGAAGCGGAGGTAATCGGCGAGCGGGACACCCCGGAACTCATCACCGGGGAAGAAATGGAACGGGACGGCGCGGAGGATCTGTGGGAGGCGGTACGGTATGTTCCGGGGGTGATCCTGTCGGGAGGCGGACGGCGCAACGATTCGAACTTTACGGTCCGGGGGTTCGGCGCGGACAGTATTCCGGTTTATGTAGACGGCGTTCCCCTGGCAAACCCCTACCGGGGCGAAGCGGACAGCGCGCGGATTCTTTCAGGGGATTTGGAGAGTATTGAGATTGAAAAGGGCTACAGTTCGGAACTCCTGGGGGCCAACACCTTAGGCGGGGCAATCCTGCTGAGAACCGCGAAACCCCAGACCCCTCTTGAGGCGTCCCTGAAAACCGGCCTGACCCTGGACGGCACAGGCCGGTACGCCGGTTCCACCCACGTACTCAGCGCGGGATCCAAACTCCGGTACGGCTACGCCAGGGCGGCGGTTCAGTACCGGGACGTCGATCACTTCCGCCTGCCCGCGGGTTTTGAGGAAACGGAAGGGAATCCCCAGAAAGCGGGGGACCGGCTCTGGTCGGATTCAAAAGATTTCAAGCTCACCCTTATCGCGGGCCTTACCCCGGTTTCGGACCTTGACGCATGGCTTGCCTTTGTGTATCAAAACGCGGATAAAGGCGTATCCCCTCCCAACATCACGATACGAAACTACCAGATTTGGGACTGGCCGGTATGGAAGCGGTGGAGCGTTGCTTTGAACGGAACCTGGACTACTGGCGCGGTGTCAACAGAAGGGCTGTTCTATTTTGATAAATACGATAACCGCCTTGATGAATACTACACGATGAGGGCCTACGAACTGGGCGTACACGCCCCCCATTCGGATTATGATGAATATTCTTTGGGCGGGCGGCTGAAAGGAAGCTGGGAAATCAACGCATGGAATACCGCCCAATTTGCCCTGACCTATAAGAAGGAGGACCACACCGGCCTGCGGGGAAGCATACACAACGACGGGGATCTTACCGAAGAAATGCGCGTCGCCGAAGACACCTGGTCCGCGGGCGCTGAGTATTCCATGAACCCCTGGACGCCGCTTACCGTAAGGGCCGGGGCAGGGTTTGACGCTCTGATCCCCCTTGAATACTGGAACGGGGAAAATGAATACCTCAGGCTCCTGGAAGCGGATTACTTCATCGTCAAAACCCGGAATATGTTCCTGTATACCTGGCAGGCCGGCCTGTTCTATACGCCGGCTTTCGGCCACGACCTTCATATAACCTACGCCAGGAAAAACCACTTCCCCACGATGTCCCAGCGCTATTCAACCCGGTTCGGTACAACCCTGCCCAATCCCAACCTGGGGCCGGAGATCGCCAATCATTTTGAGCTTGGGTACCGTCTCAGCCTGACTCCGGGGGTCGCCGGACGTATTTCGCTGGTTGTCAATTCAGCGCTGTACTACAGCCTTATCTCCGGTAAAATCATACAAGTCGAACTAGGGAATCCCCACCATCCCAGCGCGCTGGTCAATTACGCCCGCAACCTGGATACGACCAGTTTTTGGGGGATCGAAGTGAGCCCGGAACTGAGCGTTGCCGAATGGTTCACCGCGGGCGCCGCGTTTTCCCTCAACCGCTATCATCTTAACCGCAGTCAGAACAGCGTAAAGACGCTTACGTATTATCCCCATTTTACCCTGAACGGCTACGCGGCGCTAAAAGTCCTGACCATGGTTTCGATAATTCCCCGGCTTGAGTACATAAGCTCCCGGTACGCCGATACGGACGGCAAAACAACGCTGGACGGGTATTTCCTTGCCCATCTCCGGGTAACCGCCGATATAGGCAAATACCTTTCCGTCTCCGCCGGCGTTGAAAACATTTTTGACGCCTATTACGAGATACAGCAATACGCGCCCCTGGCGGGACGGAGTTTTACCGCCGCCGTAACCGTGAAGTACCGGTGAGGGCCTGGGGGGATGAGCAGGCTCCTGCCGGCCGCCTTTGGCGTTTCGGTTTTTCTCCATGCGGGGATGGTCTTTTTTATGCGCCTGGATGCCGCCATGTACCGTAGGCCGGACGGCCCGCTTCCTCAGGCGGCGGAGCCGGATATTTTTTCCCTGATCAGCATCCAGCTTCCGCCGGCCGAACCGGTCCCGGCGCCGGCGGTTGCACCGGCAGTTGTACCGCAGGTTGCGCCGCCCGTCCCTAACGCGGCGGAGCCGGAACAGCAGGCGGAGGATCTTCAGGCGGAAACCTACATTCTCCTGGAAGAAATTCCCCCGGACGCAGTGGAGCCGCCTTCATCGGCGGGACCGCCGGCCCCCCCCTCCGGCCCGGTGGAAACCGCCGGCATTACCGCGAGGCCTCCCGGTTCCGCCGGAAACCCGGAGTCTGCGGCGCTGACCGGCGCGTATGTCAGTCGGAACGTTACCTATATTCAGCGCCGTATCCGGGACCGGCTGAAGTATCCGCCCCCGGCGAGGAGGGCCGGCATCCAGGGCGCCGCCGAAGTGGGTTTTACCATGAACAGGGATGGAACGGACAGCGGCGTGTCAATTTTGACCACCAGCGGCCATGAGATCCTCGATCTGGCGGCGCTTGCGGCGGTTCACGACGCCGCCCCATTCCCGCCCCCGCAGGCGGCGGCGCGTCTGGCTATTCCGGTGGTTTTTAAGCTGCGATAAGCAAATCCCGCCGGGGGGTTTGTTTTTATAAAATACCTTTTGGAGGATAGTATGAACGTACATCGAAATTCCGGTTCTCTTCTGAAAAAAAGCGCGTCCGGCTTGCTGCTCGCGGCGCTGCTGTTGCTGCTCCCCGGGTTTTCCTGGGGCGCGGCCCAGCGGGACAGGGGGAGCCCCAGGGCCGCCCAGCCTGCTCAGGCGGAAACAGTCTTGTTTACCGATTCAAGCGGCAGGACGGTTGAACTGCCGGCGAAGATCACCCGGATCGCCCCGTCGGGAAGCCTTGCCCAGATGTTCCTTCTGGCCGCGGCGCCGGATCTGCTGTGCGCGGTGTCGGCCCCGTACAGCGGCGGGGAGGCGGAATTCGTTCCGGCCTACCTACAGGGTCTTCCGGTTGTGGGTCAATTCTACGGCGCGCAAAACCTGAATCCCGAGGAATTGGCCGTGATAAACCCGGATGTCATCATTGACATTGGAGAACCCAAGGACTCCATCGCCGCGGATATGGACCAGATCTCCGCGTCCGTGGCGGTCCCGGCCATCCACATCACCGCTACGCTCGCGTCAACGCCGGACGCTTTCCGTACCCTGGGAAAACTCCTGGGCAGGGAGGCTCACGGGGAAGCACTGGTGGTCTTCTGCGAAAAAACCCTGGCCGCGGCGGATGCGGTTGAGGCGCGGGCGGGAAACAACAAACGGGAGGTGCTCTACTGTCTGGGGAACGCGGGCCTTAACGTCCTGCCGAAAACTTCTTTCCACTCCGAGGTCCTGGATAAGCTGACCGACAACAAGGCGGTAGTTGATAATCCAGCGGGAAGGGGCAGCGGAAATGAAACGAACCTGGAACAAATACTTCTGTGGGACCCGGAGGTGATTATCTTCGGAACCGGCAGCATCTATGCCTCCGCCGGTTCAGACCCCGCGTGGCGGCAGCTTAGGGCCATACGCAACGGCGCGTACTACGAAGTACCCTCAGGACCGCACAACTGGATGGGGACCCCTCCTTCCATCAACCGGTATCTGGGTATGCTCTGGCTGGGAAAAATTCTCTACCCCGAATACGCATCCTATAATCTGTACGCCGAAGTTGCCGAATACTACCGCCTCTTCTATGGGTACACCCTTTCACGGGAACGGTATGACCGCCTCACCGCCCGCAGCCTTCACGCAGGCGGTCCGGGACGCGGAGACGTATAATGGCCGCCCCGCCCAAGTGGAGCTCCCGCAGATTCCCCGGCGTCATCGCAGGTATGCTTCTGCTCCTGGGGGCGGCTGTCCTGGTTTCCCTTTCCTTAGGCCGGTATCCCATCCCCCTTACAGCCCTGGTTGCCCGGCTTTTCAACGTACCCTTTGCGTCCGCCCAAATGGAAGCCGTCTTTTTTAATGTGCGGCTTCCCCGCATAGCCCTGGCCTGCCTGGTGGGTACCGCCCTGGCGGCGGCGGGCGCTTCCTATCAGGGGGTGTTCCGAAACCCCCTGGCGGCGCCGGACATTCTGGGGGCTTCAAGCGGCGCGGCTACCGGCGCGGCTCTGGCCATACTTCTCAGGCTCCCCGCCCCGCTAATCACCATCTTCGCCTTTTCCTCCAGCTTCCTGACCATAGTCCTGGTGATGTTCATCGGGGACCGGGTGCGGGGGAAAAAAATCCTGGGCCTCATCCTTGCGGGAATGATGATTTCATCTTTGAACAGCGCCGCGGTTTCCTTTATGAAGCTTACTGCGGACCCCAACAACGTACTGCCGGAAATTGTCTTCTGGCTTATGGGTTCCCTGGCGAAAACCAGGGCTGCCGATGTTTTTTTTGTGCTGATCCCCATGGTGCTGGGCATAACGCCCCTCATCGTCCTGCGGTGGCGCATCAACCTGCTTACCCTCAGCGATGACGAAGCCCAGTCCA
Source organism: Spirochaetaceae bacterium (assembly GCA_031255315.1). The sequence goes on along the minus strand of JAIRSS010000260.1, from coordinate 4,128 downwards.
TGGGGGTCAACGTCAGGCGGACCAGGGCCGTGGTCATCATCAGTTCCACCCTGCTTACCGCGGCGGCGGTGTCCGTGAGCGGCATCATAGGCTGGGCCGGGCTCGTTATCCCCCATCTTACCCGGCGCATAGCCGGCAACGACTACCGCCGGCTCATGCCCGCGTCTATGGTATTCGGCGCGTTTTTTCTGCTTGTCATAGACAATGTGTCCCGGAATCTCTTCGCCACCGAGATTCCCCTGGGGATCCTCACGTCCCTGGTAGGAGCGCCGTTCTTCCTCTGGCTCATTACCCGGAAGGGGGATCTATGGTAAGTCCGCCCATACTGACGGTTCGGGGGCTTAATTTCGCCTATGGGGATCGCCCCATACTGGAAAATATCGGTTTCGAGTTGGGGGAAGGAACGCTTCTGGGGCTCCTGGGGCCGAACGGGGCCGGGAAAAGCACCCTGTTCCGGTGTATCCTGGGCCTGGAAAGAGATTACGCCGGATCAATCCACATAGACGGGAAGGACGTTAAAAAGCAGCAGTTTGAGCTGCTGGCCCGGAAGGCGGCGTATGTGCCGCAAACCCACCTCCCGTCTTTCAACTATTCAGCCCTGGACATGGTGCTTATGGGAACCGTCTCCCGCGGAAAAGAGTGGTCCGTACCGGGGCCCCGCGAACAGCAGGCGGCGGAAACGGCTATGGACCGGCTGGGCATTGGGGATCTGCGTTTCCGGGGATTCGGGCTCCTGTCGGGGGGAGAACAGCAGCTCGTCCTCATTGCGCGGGCCCTGGTTCAGGAGGCGAAACTTCTGGTGATGGACGAGCCCACGGCCAACCTGGATTACGGCAACCAGATCAGGGTTCTCTCCCACATCAAAAATCTCAGCGTCCAGGGCTACAGCGTCATTCTCAGCACCCACAATCCGGATCACGCCTTCATGTTCACCGACCGGGTGCTGGCCCTGCACAACGCCCGGATAGCCGCCTCAGGCCCCCCGGCGGAGGTCCTGACCGCCGGCCTCATCTCCCTCCTCTACGGCATCCAGGTCCGTGTCCGGCGGGACGAAACCGGAGTCCTCAGTTGCGTTCCCGTTTTAAAGTAACCTGAACCTGTTCCAAAACTACGTACCGTGAGTTCGGCCCGCGTCATCGCGGGGGGCGAAGCGGGCCGCCGGGCGGCGCAATCCGCGCGGGCGGGTTCATGTGTGGTAGCGCTGGATGAGCCTAACCCGGATAATCCCTTCCACGGCGATAATCCGCTCCAGGGCGACCGGGGGAATATCCTGGTCCGTATCAATGATGTTGTAGGCGTATCTATCCCGGTGATGGTTTATCAGGTCCATGATGTTAATCCCCTCCGCGGCCAGCAGGGTGGTAATCTGGCCTACCATGTTGGGGATGTTCCGGTTAATCACCACAAGCCGGTACGCGGCCCGCTGCTCCAGCTTACACCGGGGGAAGTTGACGGAATTGCGGACAGTCCCCGTTTCCAGGAAGTCCATGAGCTGCCGTACCGCCATAACCGCGCAGTTGTCTTCCGCTTCCGGGGTGGAAGCGCCCAGGTGAGGGATGCAGACAGCCTTGGGGCAGGCCAAAAGCTCGGCGGTGGGGAAATCGGTAACGTAAATCCCCAGTTTTTCCGATTGCAGGGCGGCGATGATATCCGCTTCGTTCACCAGGCCGCCCCGCGCAAGGTTGATGATCCGGGCGTTTTTCTTCATAAGCCTGAATTTCCCCGTGTCTAAAAGCCCCTTGGTTGTTTCCGTTAACGGGAGGTGAAGCGTAATATAATCGGACGCGGCTAAAAGCCCTTCCAGCGTATCGGACCGCCGGACTTGATGGGACAAGTTCCAGGCCGCTTCCACCGAGATATACGGATCATAGCCAACCACCTCCATTCCTAAGGCAGCCGCGTCATTGGCAACCATAACGCCGACAGCGCCCAGGCCGATCACGCCGAGTATCTTGCCTTTAAGCTCCGGCCCCTCAAAGGCGGACTTGCCCTTTTCCACCAGAGCGGGCGCTTCATCAGCCTTGTCCGCCAGCGAAGCCGCCCAGCGCACCCCGCCCAGAATGTCCCGGGACGCGATGAGCAGGGCGGCAAGAGCCAGTTCCTTTACCGCGTTGGCGTTCCCCCCGGGGGTGTTAAAGACCACCACACCCCGGTCGCTGCATGAGCGTACGGGGATATTGTTGTACCCCGCTCCGGCCCGGGCAACAGCCTTCACGCTGAGGGGGAGCTTCATGTGGTGAAGATCCGCGCTCCTGACGAGAATAGCGTCCGGATTGGGAATCTCACTGGCTACTTCATAGGCGTCCCGTGGAAACAAATCCAAGCCCTGGGGGGAAATCTTATTCATCGTTCTAATACGAAACATGGAGTACTCCTCGTTAGCGTCCTATCGTTGCTTCAAACCGTTCCATAAAACGAATCAGAGCCCTTACCCCCTCAAGGGGCATGGCGTTGTAGATGCTGGCCCTCATGCCCCCAACCAAACGGTGCCCGGCAAGATTCACCAAGCCCGCGGCGGCGGCTTCTTGTATGAACCGGCGTTCCAGCGCGGAACGCCGTTCCGGGTCGGCTTCGGTAGAGACAAACGGAATGTTCATCAAGCTCCGGTAGGGCTTTTCCACAGGGGACCGGAAATTGCGGGAAGCATCCAGGCAGTCATACAATAAAGCCGCCTTTTCCCGGTTTTTTTCGGCTATAGCCTCCACCCCGCCCTGGTCTTTAAGCCATTCCAGGACCAGGCCGATGATGTAGATGCCGTAGCAGGGGGGGGTGTTGTACATAGAGCCTTCCCCCGCGTGAATATCATATCTGAGCAGGGCCGGAACCCAGGAGGGAGCGCCCCCCATGAGGTCTTCCCGGATGACGACCACGGTAGTCCCCGCCGGTCCCAGATTCTTCTGCGCCCCCGCGTAAAGAACACCGAACCGGGAGACATCCAGGGGTTCAGAGAGGATGCAGCTGGAGATGTCCGCCGCCAGGGGAACCGCGCCGGTTTCGGGGAGACCGTCCCATTTGGTCCCCACGATAGTGTTATTCAAGGTGATATGGTAATACGCATCCCCCGGGTCAGGCGCCGGAGCTTCGGGAATATAGGCGTAAGCCCGGTCTTTTGAACTGGCAAGGGTAACCGCCTCCGCGAACTTAGCCCCTTCTTCAGCCGCTTTCTTGGCCCAGACGCCGGTTTCCACATAGACGGCCCGCTTCTTCGCGGCCCCGCGTTCTCCGGCGGCCAGGTTGAGGGGGATCATGGAAAATTGAAGCGACGCCCCGCCCTGAAGGAAAAGCACCGCATACCCCGGCGGGATACCCATAAGCTCCCGGAGCAGGGCCTCGGTCTTTTCAATGATGGGCTTATAATCCCTGGATCGGTGGCTCATCTCCATCACGGACTGCCCGGTTCCATTGGCGTCGGTCATTTCCGCCGCCGCCTTTTCCAACACCGGCACGGGCAGCGCCGAAGGTCCGGGAGAAAAATTATACACACGCATCTTCATACTCCTTCACAATTAATCCCCCCACAATCTATCAGTGATAAATTCATTGTGGACGGTCATCTTTCGTACCCATCTGTACCGCGAGCGTCTGGAGTTCATGCACCAGGTAGACATTACGAACCGCGACTTCCGGAGGAAGTTTGAGGACCGCCGGGGCAAAGTTGAGGATGCCCCGTATACCGGCGGCGGCCAATTTTTCCGCAACCCTTTGGGCGGCGTCTTCAGGAACGCACAGAACAGCCATTTCTATAGAAAATCTCCCGATGACCTCCGCCATCTTGTAGGCCGGGTACAGGGGCGCCGGGGATTTGAGAATCTCTACCCGGTTGACATTCGTATCGAATCCGGCGGCCAGCTTGAATTCGTCAAGCTCGTAGGCGTGGAAGTTGAGGAGGGCGGAGCCCAGCCGGCCCAGCCCCACCACACAAAACCGGCGGCGGCGATCCAGGCCCAGAGACTTCCTGATGGCGGGGATAAGCTGCCCCGGCGCGTACCCCGCCGCGCCGCCGGCTTTCTGACCGGGGGCGTCCCCGTCTTCCGGCGCATCGCTCAAAAGGGATCGGGCTGAAAGATACGAAATATCCTTGCGGACAGTGCTGCTCGACCAGCCGGTCAACGCTTCCACTTCAGCGGA
>JAIRSS010000090.1 GCA_031255315.1 Spirochaetaceae bacterium | reverse complement strand
CCTTCCCGGTATCACCGCTTGATTACGGACAAAACCTCCCGGTTAAATACTTCCCCGCTTATCGGATACAAGCGCTTATTTCCTTTCATGTGCCGTTCCCTCCGTCTGTATATCCTATCTCAACCCGCCTGTTGTTTTAATCTTTGCTAACGGAGGCTGTTCCAACACTGAAATTTTGGAACAGCCTCATGTATCACTTTTTTCAAGCCGATAATCTTTTTTCGGATGGGTTCATCTGTAGCGTTGGCCGGGCGCCGTCCCGCGTTTCCGTGAATGACGGCCCCGTCGCCGCGCTCCCGTACCGCCGTCTTCAGGGATTTTATCCGTCTCACGCTCACACCGAGTCTCCTGGCCGCCTGTTTTACCGTATAGGCCCCGTCTATCGCGCCTTTAATAACCGCCAGCCGGGCCAGTTCCGTTGTACTCATCATATATTTCATCCTCCCACTCTTACCGAGAGGGTGAACGTATCACTTATTACCGACAGGGAGGCATCGCGGCCTCTTTACATCCGCTGATCCATATAGTATGATGATTAATAACAGACAAAGATATGGTTGTGCATCAGGTCGAGGTAAAAAACGATATATTTCTGCCCCTTCCCTTTATACGGAATGTTTTCGCGGTGTTATTCTTGTTTTCATCTGCCGGCTTTCTTTTCCCTATGGGAAAAACCGGGAATGACGCGCCGGGATACTACGACGGGCTTACCGAAGACGTGAACAATGGCTTTTATGAACACGCGGAAGTTTTTACTCAGGTAACGGCGGCTCCCTCCGCGCCCCTCGCGGTCCAGGAGCCGCCCCAGAGCAGCCGGGCTGAACAGGTGATGAAGGCCCTGGCGGCGGCCTACCCGGATAGGATAGGAGAGGCGGAACCGCGGGATGGGGACTGGGCCGTCCCGGTCCTGGATGAATGGTTCTACTACGCGCAGGGACGGCTCCTTCCCGAAGCGCTCAAGGACAAAGCCGAAGAGTACGATCCCCAGCCCTTCTATACCTATACGTTGGGCATTCCCACGTGGCGGGATCCGGAACCAGAGGAAACGGAACGGTTCCGGAATACCGCGCAACGCCGCCGGGAACATCCGCCCAAACGATCGCAGCACTTCTATGACGCCCTTTGGCAGGCTCATACCAGGGAAGAAGCCTACGAGCGGGTCAAAACGATACGGTTCTTCAACCGCAACGTACTTGTCCATTACGCCATATTGGAGGAGATCGCCCTGGTCGAGGCCCGTATTCTGCGGGACGCCCAAACCGATCCCCTGGTACGGGAGTGGATACGGAGTATAGAAACCCTGTCCGGCTGGGCGTGGCGGGACATCGCGGATACCCAGAGCAGGAGCTTCCACGCCTATGGAACGGCTGTTGATATACTGCCCGCGTCCCGGAGCGGTCGTGAAACCTATTGGCTTTGGACATCCCAGTATAATCCCCAGTGGTGGGAGGTCCCCTTCACGAGGCGCCTCCATCCGCCCGATAAAATTATCACCGCCTTTGAAGCCTACGGCTTTATCTGGGGAGGGAAATGGCTTTTTTACGATACCATGCATTTCGAATACCGCCCGGAAATTTTTTTGCTGAATAATCTGCCAATGAATCACTATTGATTATGAGTCTGACATCAGTTGATATGCCTGCTCCAGGTATCTCCGCGTTTAAATAACTGATTTATATACCCGTTAATTCAGTTAATCAGTCTGCCAGCGACATAATGTATCTGTCAGTTATTTGCCACAGCGTTTCATTATATACGATGTTTTAACAATGTCTCGAGCATCAGGGGAAAATATAAATATCCTATTGGGGAAGAACCTAAAACGTATCAGAGCTCAAAGAAATGTGTCTCAGTTAACTCTGGCAAATATGGTGGATCTAACCCATAACTTCATTAATGATATTGAAAATGGCCGCAAATGGATCTCTTCGGAAACCCTGGCCCGGTTGTCCACCGCCCTTGAAGTCGCGCCCTACCAATTCTTCGCTCCCATCTCCGCGTCCGTGGGCGTTGAAGCCGAAGTCATGACCACCTATTTGGACAATATGGAAGATTCTTTTATTAAGATGGTCAGGGAACTTCGCGTCCGCTATCTGCCGGATGAAGATACTAAAAATATGTGAAGCCGTTCCCCAAACGCGGGGCAGCGGGAACCCGGCGTGGGAACAGCTTCATTTCATCTGAAAGGGCAACCGGGGCTCCCCCCGTGTTTAGGGGCCGGTATTTATCAGCGCTTTGAATTCTTTTTCATCCAGGGTTTCCTGTTCTAGAAGTTTCTCCGCTACAGTGTTCAGAGTGTCCCGCATCCGGGTGAGGGCCTCCCGGACTGCGGTATAGCGGACGTTGATGATCTTGGCGATTTCTTCGTCCACATACTGCTGGGTGCTTTCCGCATACTCCCGCTGGAACATGGGTTCCTGCCGTTCCGCGCCGCCCATACCCGTACCCCTGGACGTAAGGGCCACATGGCGGAACCGCTCGCTCATGCCGTAGTCAGTGATCATCTTCCGGGCTATGTCCGTAGCTTTCGTAAGATCGCTGGCCGCGCCGGTGGAGAATTCCCCGGAAATCATTTCCTCGGCGATACGTCCGCCCAAAAGAATATCTATCTTCCCCAGGAGATCCGACTGGGTTACCGTATAACGGTCTTCCACCGGCATTTGCAGGGTATACCCCAGGGCAAACCCCCGGGGGATTATCGAGATTTTCTGAACCGGATCGGCGTTGGGGGTAAGGGCGGCTACTAAGGCATGACCCGCCTCGTGGTAGGCCGTCAGTTTCCGCTCCTCTGGTTTTAGTACACGGGTCTTCTTTTGCAGACCCGCCACCGTCTTCTCTATGGCTTCATCAAAGTCCCGCTGCTCCACCAGCCGCCTCCCCGCCCGTACCGCCAAGAGGGCCGCCTCGTTCACGATATTGGCCAGGTCCGCGCCGGAAAACCCGGAGGTTATCCGGGCTGTTACCGATAGATCAACCGCCGGCGACAACTTGACGCCCTTGGAATGTATCCTGAGGATCTCTTCCCTGCCTTTAAGATCAGGCCGGTCCACCAGGACTTGGCGGTCAAACCGTCCGGGCCGGAGCAGGGCCGGATCCAGCACGTCGGGCCGGTTCGTAGCCGCCAGGATGATAAGGCCGCTTGTGGCGTCGAACCCGTCCATTTCCACCAGAAGCTGGTTCAGGGTCTGTTCCCGCTCGTCGTTTCCCCCGGCGACGTTATTGATGCGGCTCTTGCCGATGGCGTCCAATTCATCAATGAAGATGATGCAGGGAGCCTTTTCCCGGGCCTGTTTGAACAGATCCCGCACCCGCGCCGCCCCCACGCCCACAAACATCTCCACGAAGTCGGCGCCGCTCATGCGGAAGAACACAACCCCCGCCTCCCCCGCCACAGCGCGGGCCAGGAGGGTCTTCCCTGTCCCCGGCGGCCCGACCAACAACACCCCTTTGGGTATCTTCCCGCCAATTTCGGTGTACTTCTTGGGGGTGCGCAGAAAATCCACCACTTCCACCAGCTCTTCCTTCGCCTCATCAACCCCGGCCACATCCTGAAAGCGGGTGGCAATACCCCCTTCCGCCACAATGACCGCCCGGTTCTGCCCAACAGAAAGCACGTTGCCTCCCATGTTGCCCAGACGCTTCATCAGGAACCGCCATATAAAGAAAAAAAACGCGATGGGAAGCACCCAACTGAAAATGATGTTGAGAACCGCGCTTCCTTCCCGGGAAACCGCGTAATACGAGACCCCCTGTTCATCCATAAGTTTGATGATCTCCGGATCGCCTATGGGAACCGTCCGGTAAGCCGAATTCGAGGTATTCCGGTAGGGGTTCCGCAGGAATGTATCAGCCGGCGCGTTCCGCCGGGAGGACGTATACCCGGTAAAATAGGAATCCGACAACTCCACCCGTTTTATCTCCCCGGAAACAATTTTGGCCTTGAATTCCGAAAAATCAATGGTAGGATTCACCTTGCCCATGAATACATAATTAAAAAGGCTCATCCCCGCGATAATAATCAGAATATATATAACAGAAAACTTCCATCCGCCAAACCGTTTGGGGTCCGGCAGCTTCGGCCCCCCAAAGGGGAATTGGGGGCCGGAATCCTGTTTGTTCTTCTTCTTCGGGTCCTCGGACCAAAAATTACTCATAGCTGTCTCCTGCTCGTTCTGTATGCACTGCTTCCCGTCTCGCTCTTCATCATCATCATTTAACCGCTCGTTTAATCAATCATAAAAGGAATTTCGATAAAATTAAATACAAGTACCCGCTAAATTTACTCATACTATCATGTAACGTATCATTAGGGAAAGATTGAAGGATACCGCCGCGATTCCGGGTTAAAAACACCCATTACCCGAAAGCCGACGCGGCCCTTGACTGTTTCTCCGGTAAAACACTATAGTACCTTGGTATATTTCAAAGGAAGTGAGGCCGGGCCAGGTATGGCCCGGAGAATCCTCCGCTATCCCGTAACTGTAACCGGGTTAATTCCGTCATAGCAGCCACTGGTCTAAGGGCTGGGAAGGCTGACGGAAGGGGGGCGTCCGCTAAAAGAACCGGGGGTTCAGGACGCTTTTCCACCCGCAAGCCAGGAGACTTTGGTATACAGGAGATCATCCCCAGGGTTTACTTAAGGGGATCTCTCCGGTTTTCCCGCGGCTTCGCGGTTTGGGCTGGGGAAACACTATCGTCGATATTTTTATTTTCTCATTGTGCTTTTAGGAACGATACTCCGCCGGCGGGATTGTACCCTGCCGCGGCCCGCTTCAACCGCAAAGGAGTTTTTTATGGGCGTAGGAACGCTTATTAACGGGTTTCCCCGGATCGGGGAACACAGGGAACTAAAGAAAGCCCTGGAGAATTATTGGGCGCGGAGGATTCCTTTTGCGGAGGTCGAAAATACCGCCCGGGCCCTGCGGAAAAAGCATTGGCGTTTACAGAAAGACGCGGGTATTGATTTTATCAGTTCCAATGACTTCAGCCTGTATGACAATATGCTTGATACGATGGTAATGCTCAACGCCGTCCCGGAACGTTTTGCCGGAATAGCGGATAAAAATGAGCGGTACTTTGCCATGGCCCGGGGAAATGAAACAGCCGCCGCCATGGAAATGACCAAGTGGTTTAATACCAATTACCATTTTATCGTGCCGGAGTTGAGCGGCGATATGGTTTTTCAGGCGGACACCGCAAAGATAGTATCCGAATACCGGGAAGCAAAGGAGATGGGGATACCGGCAAAAATCAATATCATCGGCCCGTTGACGTTTTTGCGGCTTTCAAAAACAAAAGACGGGGGCGATCCCTTCAAATATTTTCATAAAATAACGCCGGTTTACGTGCGGCTGCTGGAAGAAATCGCGAAGCTGGACGAAACCGTCTATGTGCAGTTTGACGAACCCGCCTTTGTCAAAGACCCGTCCGCTGCGCTCCTTTCGCTGGTTCAGGAAACCTACGGGGAACTGGCCGGGGTAAGCGGCCATATTAACATTATCGTAACAAGCTGTTTTGAACACGCCGTAGAAGCAGTAAAGCTGCTGTGCGGTACGCCCGTCTGGGGTATCGGCCTTGATTTCCTGTATGGAACGCGCAATTTCGAAGGTCTGAGATACGCCGCTTCTAAAAACATTATAGCCGGCGTGGTGGACGGGCGGAACATTTGGCGCGCCGATATTTCCGCAAGCCTGGAACTGCTCAAAAAGATAAACGCGGTCATTCCCCGGGAGAGGATTATCGTTTCGACGAGCTGCTCCCTCCTGCACTGCCCCTACTCGGTAAGAAACGAACCCTCAAGCGCCGTCAAGAAATATCTTGCCTTTGCCTGCGAAAAGGTGGAAGAAGTTTCGCTCCTTGCGAAACTGTTTTCTTCCGGGCGCCTTTCTGAAGCTGAACGGTCTTTTGTTGAAGAAAACAAAGGGAATTTATTATCCGGCCTCAATCAGGGGCTGACAAGAACGGATGCGGATGACGCCAGGGAAGGGCGCTCCCCCAAAGCCCGCAGGGGGGCCTACGCGGAACGGGCCGCCCTCCAGAAGGAACGGCTAAACCTTCCGTTGCTGCCGTCCACCACCATTGGAAGTTTCCCCCAGACGCCTGAATTACGGAAAGCGCGGAATGATTACCGGAAAGGCGTTATACCGCTCGCCGAGTATGAAGCGGGGATAAAACAATACATTGACGAGTGCATCGCGTTTCAGGAGGAAGCCGGGCTTGATGTGTTAGTCCACGGGGAGCCGGAACGGAACGACATGGTAGAATATTTCGCGGAACTGCTGGAGGGATTTCATTTTACGAAAAACGGCTGGGTTCAAAGCTACGGCTCCCGCTGCGTCAAGCCGCCGGTTATTTCAGGCGATGTCAGCCGTCCGGGACCGATGACGGTAAAATGGATATGCTACGCCCAAAGCAGGACCCGGAAGCCGGTGAAAGGTATGCTGACCGGCCCGGTTACGATTCTTAACTGGTCTTTTGTACGGAACGATATTCCCCGCGGGGCGGCGGCGATGCAGATAGCCCGCGCCCTGAGCGGCGAAGTCGCCGATTTGCAGAAAGCCGGCGTTAAAATCATCCAGGTTGACGAAGCGGCGTTTCGTGAGGGGTATCCCCTGCGGAAAGAAAACACCCCTGCATACGAACAATGGGCCCTGGAAGCGTTCCGTCTTGCGGTAAGCCCCGCGAATATGTCAACCCAGATACACACCCACATGTGCTACAGCGAATTTAACGGCGTCATAAAAACCATTGAAGCGATGGACGCCGACGTACTTACACTGGAGACCGCCCGCAGCGGCAATACGCTGTTAACAATTTTTAAAGAAACCGGGTATCAAAACGAAATCGGCCCCGGCGTATATGATATTCATTCACCCCGGATACCGCCGGTCAGTGAATTCCGGGATCAGATTTCCGCCCGCCTTGAAGCGGTTGATAAAGAAAAACTGTGGGTTAATCCCGACTGCGGCCTGAAAACGCGGTGTTGGGAAGAAGTACGGCCCGCGTTAAAAAACATGGTGGAAGCGGCTGCGCGGGTTCGTGAGGAATGCGCGCGTACTCGTGATCCTGTTTGAAAACCAACCGACGGCGCGCTAAACACGCGGGGTTTTGGAACAGCGGCGGTACGAACTACCAGGTGATTGAGCAGAAGAAGGACAGGCCCGAAAGCAGTATGCTCA
>JAIRSS010000062.1 GCA_031255315.1 Spirochaetaceae bacterium | reverse complement strand
GCCGTCCCGTCCCGGTAAAACCTTGCACTTCCCCCCGTGTTGCGGTATATTTGCCGGAGAATGGCATATATTAAACATCTTTTTGACCGGAATTTTCTTGAATACGCCTCGTACGTTATAAAAGACCGGGCCATCCCGAACCTGGAAGATGGTTTAAAGCCCGTGCAGCGGCGTATTATGCATACCCTTTTCGAAAAAGACGATGGAAAATTCCACAAGGTTGCTAATATAGTGGGGGAGTGTATGAAGTACCACCCCCACGGAGACGCTTCAATAGGCGACGCCCTGGTGGTTTTGGCCAACAAGGGGTACTTTATAGACCGCCAGGGGAATTTCGGGAACATTTATACCGGCGACGGAGCTTCCGCCGTCCGGTACATAGAGTGCCGGATAACTCCGCTTTCCCGGGACATTTTCTACAACCCCAAGATTACCCTGTATGAGGACTCCTACGACGGCCGCAATAAGGAGCCGGTCCTGTTCCCGGCCAAGATACCGGTAGTCCTCGTTATGGGCGCCGAAGGCATAGCCGTCGGTATGTCCACAAAGATACTGCCCCATAATATCCTTGAAGTGCTGGAGGCGGTAAAAGCCTGCCTCCAGGGGAAGGAGTTTCAACTTTTTCCGGACTTCCCCACCGGGGGGCTTGTGGATGTATCGGATTACCGGGACGGAAACGGCAAGGTGCTGGTCAGGGCAAAGCTGGACGCCTCGGACCCCAAGCGCATCTTTGTCCGGGAACTGCCCTTTGGCTCCACTACCGAAAGCCTTATCAACAGCGTGGAAACCGCCGCCAAAGCGGGGCGGCTCAAGATACAGTCCATCAACGACTTTACCACTGAAAATGTCGAAATCGAGATCAAGTTGGCCAGAGGGGTCTATGCCGAAGAAACCATAAACGCCCTCTTTGCCTTTACCGAATGCGAGCAGTCCATATCGGTGAACCTCCTGGTGATCAAAGATAATTTCCCCAAGGTGATGACTATTACCGAAGTCATCAAACATCACGCCAAACAGTTGGTGAAGATTCTCATTCAGGAACTGGAACTGGAGAAAAAGGAACTTCAGGACAAGCTCCACCTGCGCACCCTGGAGCGGATTTTTATTGAGGAGCGGATTTACAAGGCTATCGAAAAGATGAAAACCGCCGAAGACGTTACCAGGGCGGTAATCGGCGGCTTTGCGCCGTTTATGAAAGAGGTGGGCCCCCGGGGAATCAGCCCGGAGGATGTGGAACACCTCCTTAAAATTCCCATACGGCGGATTTCTCTCTACGACATTAATAAGGCCCGCCGGGAAATGCAGGAAATTCACGCCCGCATACGGGAGATCAAGGGCCACCTTAAAAACATCACCGCCTACGCTCTGGGCTTTCTGGACGGCCTGCTCGGGAAAATCAAAAAGACCGAAGACTTCGGATTCGGCGGCCTGCCGCCGGGAGCGCGGAGGACTCAGGTTGGGACATTCGCCAAGGTTGATGTAAAAGAAGTGGTCAAGAAGGATCTGGAACTCAAGTACGATTCGGCGACAGGCTATCTGGGGACCGGGGTAGCCGGGAAGGTGATTGCCGAAGCGTCCCCGTTCAGCCGCGTCCTGACCGTCAAGCGGAACGGAACCTGGTCGGTAGGGGACCTGCCGGAGAAAACCTTTGTCGGCCCCGGCGCGTGGTGGATAGGCGTCGCCGATAAAGAGGCGCTTTCGGGCGTCATCTTTACGATTATTTATAAGGAAGGAACGACGGGTTATCCCTGCATCAAACGCTGCGTTATTGAGGGATGGATCATGAACAAGGAGTATTCCCTGGTTCCCGAAGGGGCCGAAGTATTCCATGTGGATACCCGGCAGAAATTCACGTTTACCGTTACCTATACGCCGAAGCCCCGCATCAAGATAACGGCGGAAACCTTTAAAGCCCAGGATTATCTGGTTAAGGGGCTCAAGGCCGGAGGGGTCAGGCTTGCTTCCCGTGAAGCCGCCGGGGTAGAGGTCAAAACGGGGGCCGGGAAGGACGCCCAAACCGGGGACAAGGCATGAAACAAGGACAGGATATGAAAGAAAAAGAAGCGTACAGTATGACCGGGAAACCCGCAGGTTCTTCGTCTGCGGACGCGGCCCTTGAAGTAGCCGCAACCGCGAACGCGCCAGGGGGCATTGTTATCGACCCCACTGCGGGAATATCCGAGGAAGAGCAGCGGGAAATCCTGGGGGAGATAAACCGGATAACCCTAAAGACCCGGCTGGTTCCAGAGGGGGAAAGCCGGGAGGTGGGTACGCCCGGTAAAAAACGCGCCGGGAGCCCGGAGAAATTTACCGCGCGGAAGAAAGACGGCCTCTTCCCGGCGCTGGTAAACGCGGCGGCCGCCGTTCTGCTTGCGGGAGGCTTTTTCGTCCTTTCATCCTCCCAGGGGAAGGAAGAAGTCACTATACGGGAAGGGAACAGGATGTACAACATCGCGGAAACGGCCCTGATAGAAGAAATCCGCCGGGAAACCTCATCCCAACTTGAGATTAAGGAGCGGGAGATAGCCCTTATGATGAGCAAACTCGCCGGGATCGATACGGAACTTCAGGAGCTTCAGGATTCGGCGGAAACTCTGTCCTCCGCTAAAGAGGCGGAACTGCGGAACGAGATACGCGAAGCCGTCGCCGCGGAACGCCGGCGGCTGACGGAACAGCGCCTGTCCGAAGCCGACATTACCGACCGTATGCGCCAGTTTGACGCCGAGCGTACCGCCGGGATGAATACTGAGCTTACAAGCTACCGCCGGCAGTTGGACGCGGAACGGGCCGGTTCCGAAGCCGCCCTCAGGATCCTTCAGGAGGAGTACCGTTCAAACCTCGCCGTCCTGCAAAAAGAACGCGCCCAACTGCTGGAATCTTCACGGGCCAGAGAATCGGCCCTCCGAACCCAGCTTGATGCCAAGACCAGGGAGCTTGCGGCCATGAGCGATCAGGCCCAGGCCGATCTGGACGGCGCCCGGAGCGAAGTGGAACGCCTTTCCCAGGAGCGGGAAAAAGCCGCGGTGATAGAATCCCAGCTTGGAGGCTACTACGCGCTGGTACGCGATCAGATGCAGAACGGGCTTTCGGATGACGCGGCGGGCACCCTTCAGGTCATGCGGGAATACCTTAATACTCCGGCCTTTCAGGGCATACGGTCAATTCAGGCTCGAAAGGATATTTACGCCGCCTCTATAGACCTGCTGGAAACAGTGATACATGATCGCCCGGTGCGCGAATCAACCGATCCCGAACCCTCCGGAGACGGGGAAACGGACCAAATCATTGCCGGCCTTACGCAGCGGAACGCCGAATTGGAAGAAAGCCTGGCGGCTCTGACCGCCGCGGCCTCTGTAAACACGGAGGCCGTGCGCTCGTCCGCAACGCTTCAGACCCAAATCGCCGAGTTGGAACGGCGGCTTAGAGCGGCCTCGGACGGCGAAACCACCCTTAAAAACCGGAACGCCGCCCTGGAACAGCAGGCGGCGGAGCGGGAACGGACCCTCACGGCGCTTCAAAATCAGAACACCGCCTTAACCCAAACCGTGGCGGACAGAGACGCGGCGATTGGCGATTTACGCACCCGGACCGCTTCTCAGGAAGACCAGATCCAAAGCCTGAATACCCAGCTTAACACCATACGCGCCGCGCTTCAGGCCTTGAGCCAGTAGGCCGGGCCGCCTTTGTTCATCGTTCAGCCCGTTCATTTTGTTTTCATTACTTCCACCCCGTCCCAGTCTTTTGGGGGCGGGTTGGCGGTGTAGGCCGTACAGCGGTTCAGCAGGTTTTCGCTGTTGAAGTCGCCGGGAAGCAGGGCCAGAACTTCCCTGAATTTTGCCGCCCCGTCCAAGAAGGAACGGCGGTAGTAGAGCTCCATGCCCTGATTGTGGAGGGGCCAGGCGGTTTCCTCCGCCGGGGAGAGGGAACGTTTCACGGTGAATATTTTTACCCCCCGGCTCTTGCCCTTCACGGCGACCGTATCCAGAAGGCGGAACCTGAGCCCCTGGGCGCGGACCTCCGGGGCTGACGCCGGCGTATGCAGTTCCGCGTAAAGCCCCTCGGAGATGAGAATTTCCGCATGATAGGTTTTCGTCAGCCCTTCCAGGCGGCTTGCCAGGTTCACCGGATCGCCGATTACCGTGTAATCCATCTTCCGTTCAGATCCAATATTCCCCACCGTTACCTCGCCGTAGTTGACGCCTACGCCGATGCGGAATTCCGGTTTGTTGAGCCGCCGCTGCCGGGCGTTGAAATCCTCCAAAATACGCAGCATATCCAGGGCGGCGAGGACGGACTGGAGGGCGTCGTCGTCCCGCTGGCGGGGGGCCCCCCAAAAGGCCATGACGGCGTCCCCGATGTATTTGTCCACAATTCCGTTCCGGTTCATGATGACGTCTACCTGGCCGGAAAAATACCGGTTCAGGGAATTCACCAGGTCTCCGGGATTCATCCCTTCGGAAATGGTCGTAAAGCTGCGTATATCAGAAAAGAGTATCGCAAGCTCCCGGTTCGCGCCGGTAAGCATCTTCTCCGGGGACATAAAGAACTGTTCGATCACGTCCTTCGGAACGTACTTTTGGAAGATATGGCGTATCCGCTCTTCCTTTTTGCCCGCCAGCGCCGCGTCAAAGGCGTAGCGTTTGATCTGGCCGTACGCCAGGTCCAGTTCCCCCAGCATGGCGTTGAAGGTGGAGGCCAGCCTGCCGGTTTCATCCTGGTACTCAACCTCCACCCGGGAAGAAAGGTCCGGCGACTCTATGATGGCGTTCATTGCCGAGACGATAGTGTCCAGCGGCCTAGTAAGCCGCCGGGCGGCAAACAGGAGGAGTATCACCGCGAAAACGATCGCCCCGCCCAGGGTGATGAAGGTCTGGCTCGTGATGCGGTTGGCGTCCCGGTAGAACACCTCGTCTTTTTCGCTGATAACGACGTACCATTGAAACGGCGTGAAGAAGAACGCCTGAAGCGCCCGCTTTTCCCCGCCGATGACTGAGGAAAGCAGGACCCGTTCTCCGGTTTTAAGCTGATTCAACAGCGCCGCCCCCTCGTCCGGGCTGATTTCCAGGGGGGAACTCGCCATGACCGTGTTTCCCTGGGTATCCAGCGCAAAGATTACTTCGGTATCGCTGAGAATGATGGTCCGGGCGTACATTTCCACAGCGGCTTTGGCCGCCGCCGCCATATCGGGCCTTCCGGCGTAGTCATTTTCCACCAGGAGTTCCCACTGGTTTTCCGCGTATTTTTCCAATTCTTCCAGTTTGAAGCCCAGCAGTTGTTTGGCAAGGCGGGTAACGCCGTTTACCGCGTGGAAATACGAGGCGGTTTCCGCCAGCGAGAGCGTTACAATGATAAGGGGCAGAACGACCAGAAATACTTTTACCCTAAGTTTCATAGAGCCAGTCTAAGTTACAAGGACCGGCAAATACAAGGGTTAGAGCGGGACGCACCGGGGAATTGTATCCCCGGTCCGCGCCGGCTGTCCGGTCAGGACGCCGCGAAGGATCGGCCGTATAGTATCGCGCGCCTCCACTGGTAAAATTATACTGCGTCCGTTGTGCGCCTCGCAAAACGTCTCGCCATTAGCGGGCCGTCTGCCCTGTCTGGGCATTATATTTTTTGGGCGGCGGCGGTGTATCACAGAGTTTCCCAAACAACAGATTTTTTACAAACCCGGCGCGAACTTTACCGCAGCAGGGGCGCTATCTCGTCGTAGGGAATGACTATCTCGATAAACCCCATCACATAGGGGGCTATTTCGTAGGGGTCCCAGTGAAACCCCAGGCCGGCGGGGGTAAGGAAAA
>JAIRSS010000046.1 GCA_031255315.1 Spirochaetaceae bacterium | reverse complement strand
GGAGGCGGCGAGCGGGTCGAGGGGGGGGAAATCCGGTTCGGCTACACCACCGAGCCGGCAACCCTGGACCCGCTGAACGCTTCCAACACGGCGGACGGGCGGAGCATACTCTTCAACGTCTTTGAGGGCCTGGTAAAGCCCGACACTTCCGGCGGGCTTGAACCGGCTGTCGCGGAACAGTACGCCGTTGAACAGGACGGGCTGGTCTATGTTTTTACCCTGCGTCAGGGGCTCAAATTCCACGATGGTTCGGAGGTAACGCCGGAAGATGTGGAATTCAGCCTTAAAAGCGCGATAGAAACAAAATTCGCCGGGCTTGACCGGATAGACGCGGTGGAAATCACCGGAGACCGGCAGGTCCGGATCGTCCTGAAATCGCCGGATGTGGAGTACCTTACCAACCTCACGGTGGGGATAGTCCCCCGGAACAATTCCGACCGGGAACGGCGGGCTATAGGCACGGGGCCGTTCATTATCGAAGGCTATACTCCCCAGCAATCCCTGGTGATGGTGAAGAACCCCCAGTATTGGAAGGAAGGGGTTCCCCACCTGGACCGGGTAACCTACGTTTTCCTGGCCGATTCAGACGCCCTGCTTCTGGCCCTTCAGGGGGGCAGCGTAGACGCCGGCGGCGTTACCGGGTCCCTGGTGGAACAGCTCAAGCCCGGAGCTTTCACATTTGCCGGCAATCCGTCCAACTCAGTCCAGCTTCTAGCCCTGAACAACGCGGTACGGCCCCTGGATGACGCGCGGGTCCGCCAGGCCCTGAACTACGCGGTGGACCGGCGGGAGATCATTGACGCCGCCTTCTACGGCCACGGGGAGCCATCGGGGAGCGCCCTTATTCCGGGGCTTTCCCGGTATTACGATCCTTCCCTGAAAAATCCATATCCTCTGGACATTGCCAGAGCGAAGGACCTCCTCGCGTCCGCAGGGTATGGGGACGGCTTTTCCCTGGAGATCACCGTGCCGTCCAACTACACGATGCATGTGGATACCGCCCAGGTGATAGTGAATCAGCTTGCCAAAATCGGCGTCGCCGCCGCGATAAAGCTGGTGGACTGGCCGACCTGGCTTTCCGAGGTCTATCAGGGCCGCCGCTACGAGGCGACCATTATCTCCCTGGACGCGCCGACTATTTCGCCCCGGGGGTTCCTGGCCCGGTATCACTCGGCCAACCAGAGCAACTTCGTGAACTTTACGAGTCCTGCGTATGACCGGGTCTACGACGCCGTCTTGACGGAACCCGGCGAAGAGAAGCGCGTTGAGCTTTACCAGGAGGCCCAGCGCATCCTGTCCGGGGAGGCCGCCAGCGTCTATATCCAGGACATCATCAGCTTCCTGGCCTTTCCCAGGAATACCGCCGGCTTTGTGAATTATCCCCTGTTTGTGCTGGACTTTGCCTCGATATATCAAACCAGATAAAAGCCGCTCCGTGCGGATCGGGGGGGCCCGGGATCCGCACGCCGTCCACGGTTCCTGATACCGCCGGGTTTCCGCTTCGGGCTTACGTTGATTTTCGTTCTTTTTCATATTCATAAATTTTTTGCATTTCGCTTATAAAGTAATCCTGAAAGAAGGGATTCAATCTCCTGAAAAGGGACATGGCGTCTTCCAGTTTTTCCTCATGCCCTTTGAGATACATGGGTTCAACGCCGTTTCTCAACCAGTCTTCGTTCACTTTAAAAGTAGAGCAAATTAACTTGATAATGCGGTCGTTAACGGGTTTCTTACCAAGTTCAAGGGCGGCGATATATCCTTTGGATATGGATATTTTTTCGGCAAACACGGGCTGAGTCAGCTTTTCCGTGCGGCGCAGCAAAATAATTCGCTTATGAATCGTCATCTTTCTTTCCTTGTATATTATTTTACGGAGATTTTCTTACTAAGACAATTATTATTTCTTAATTTTTGTCAGCAATTCTCAGTTTGGAAATTTTTATACGCAAAGCCCAAAAATAATGATGGAGGCTGGTCCAAAACCGTGACCCCGGCTATACCGGGAACGTGAACGCGCAGTCATTAGTTTTGAAACAGCCTCAGCTGAGATTTGCTAAATTTTTGTATACCCATCTTTACAGGATTCTTTACAAGTGTTATAATATTTCTCTACTAAGTAAGATAAGAAAACAGGGTTAAAAGTGTGAGGATTATGATTGAACAAGAGAAACTTAACTATGTCAACGCAATCTTCCCCAAATTAAGTACGCGGGGGCAGAAGTACCTCAAAAGAATTGCGGAGGCTATGCTTTTTATTCAAGACCCCGCGTTATCGCCGGTTTACAGAGATCAAGAGGAGAGAGAAGAGAATGACGCTCATAAAAAATAATAGGGCCCTTTGTTTTAGTATGGTTCTGCTTATGGTTTCGGTCGTATCCGCCCAGGAAAATCCACCGGCGGATACTATAGCTCCCAATTCCCAGCTTGCGTTGTCCAATCCCGACTATCTGGTAACTTCAGGGGACGTTTACACCTTAACGTATACCGCGAATGGCGCGCCGGTAGCCTATAGGATTATTGTGGACAGCAGTTATACTGTTCGTATATCTAATCTTGGAATGATCAACGCGGCGGGAAAAACATTCCGCCAATTAAGAAGGGATGTGGAAACCTTCGTGGTTAACAACCATCCGTTTAGCGGCGTACAGTTGATCCTGACCCAGCCGGGGATATTCAGGGTCTTGGTGGCCGGAGAGGTCACCGCCTCTGTAGAAATTTCAACCTGGGCCATGGAACGGCTTTCTTCGCTTACCCGCTTCACGACCCCCTTTGCTTCACTCCGCAACATCTCCATAAAATCGTCAGACGGCCAGGTAAGAACCTACGACCTCTTTAAGGCTAAACGGGACGGGGATATGAGCCAGGATCCGTACCTCCGCCCGGATGACGTGATCACCTTTGACCGGCTTGAACGCCGGGTAACCATACGCGGTGCGGTGGAACGTCCCGGTGCGTATCAACTGTTGCCCGATGAAAACTTAACGGATTTAATCGACTATTACGCCCGTGGATTCACCCCCATGGCGGATAAAAGCCGCATGGAACTGATACGCTATGAGGGAACCACATCATCGGTTGGGGAAAGGATATCCCTCAAAGAATTACACATTACAGAAAATTTTACTCTGCGAAATTACGATATTATTACCATTCCCGACATCAGCGAATGGTGGCCCCCCATAACATCGGAGGAATCCGCCGTTCAACAGTCTGTTCATTGA
>JAIRSS010000053.1 GCA_031255315.1 Spirochaetaceae bacterium | reverse complement strand
ATAAACTGTATCACAGTTATCAGATATTTGATAAAAAAGTCAAAATCGGCGGGCTGGTCAAAGGCCAGCCGGTATATCTGCGTGTTGATAGTTTCAATGAAAACGGAATTACCGAAGGCACGACACTTAAAGTGTAGGAAAGGAATATGATATGAACCAAAGAATCAAACAAGTATTGGAAGGAAAAGGCGGCAACTATATTTTCCCTTTCTTTTGGCAGCATGGTGAGGACGAGGCTACGCTTCGCAAATATATGCGGGTTATTCAGGAAGCCGGCATCGGCGCGGTTTGCGTGGAATCGCGTCCTCACCCGGATTTCTGCGGCCCCCAATGGTGGCATGACATGGACATTATCCTTGACGAGGCCCGAAGGCGGAACATGAAGGTGTGGATACTGGATGACAGCCATTTTCCCACGGGTTTCGCCAACGGCGCTCTGGCAAAACAGCCGGATTCGCTGCGCAGACGGAGTATCTGCGCCACAGTCATCGCCTGTTCCGGCAAAGAACATATCACCCTGGACAGGGAAGCCCTGGCCCATCCCAAACCCCCGGAGAAGACTCAGATAGAAATCGCCGTGGAACAGATGCATAAGGTCAGCCGCAGAATGTTTGACGATGACCGCCGGCTGGGTGTTATCGCTCTTCGTACTGATGGCCCGGAGCATACCGTCAACCTTTCCGGCAAGATACGGGACGGCGTTTTGGAATGGGACGCGCCGGAGGGAACCTGGAAAATATATGTCCTGCATATCAGCGCCAACGGCGGTTATCACCCTGAATACATCAATATGATGGATGAGGCTTCGTGCCGCGTGCTGATTGACGCGGTGTACGAACCGCATTACGCCCGTTATAAAGACGATTTCGGCAAGACTATCGCGGGCTTTTTCTCCGATGAGCCTGAGTTCGGGAACGGGCATCTCTACGCCCAGGACAATACACTGGGAACCGATCAGGATTTACCCTGGAGCGCGGAACTGGAAGACCGGTTCAGGCGGAAATGGGGAGAGAATTACGCGGCGCGTCTGCCGCTCCTCTGGGAGAACGGGGCGGACCCGGATTTAACGGCCCGTGTCCGCTACGGGTATATGGATACCATAACGCGGCTTGTGGAAAAGGACTTTTCCCTGCAAACCGGCACATGGTGCCGCGCTCACGGGGTGGAGTACATCGGACATATCATCGAGGATAACAACCAGCACGCCCGTACCGGCTCGTCCCTGGGGCATTTTTTCCGCAGCATGAGCGGGCAGGATATGGCGGGTATCGACGACATCGGCGGACAGGTGTTCCCCCAGGGAGAGGATGTCAACATCACCGGGCAAATATTCGGCAACCGGGACGGGGAATTTTATCACTACGCGCTGGGAAAACTGGCGTCTTCCTGTGCCGCCATCGATCCCCTCAAACAAGGCCGCGCGATGTGCGAGATCTTCGGGAATTATGGCTGGAAGGAAGGGGTTCAGCTTGAAAAGTATCTTATTGACCATTTTTTGGTACGGGGGGTAAATAATTTTGTTCCCCACGCCTTTAGCCCCAAGGCATACCCCGACTCCGACTGTCCGCCTCATTTTTACGCTCACGGACATAACCCGCAATACCGGCATTTCGGCCGTCTCATGGGTTACACCAGCCGCCTGTGCCATCTTTTGAACGGCGGAGCCTATACCGCAGCGGCCGCCCTCCTGTACCACGCCGAAGCCGAATGGACGGGCGGGGAATACATGCTGACCCAGAAACCGGCGCGGCGTTTAATGGATAATCAAATTGATTTTGACATTATCCCCGCAGATGTATTCACGGAAACGGAACGGTATCGTACCGGCCTGGAAAACGGATTACAGATAAATACCCGGCGTTACCGGGCATTCATCGTCCCTATGGCGCGGTTTATACCGGCTGCGGTGGCAGAAGCCGCCGCAGAATTACATAAAGGGGGGTTCCCGGTTATTTTTATTGACCGGCTTCCCTATGGCGTTTGCGACGGCGGAGGCGAAACCCTCGATCAATTGAATGACTGCCCGGTAGTTTCCCTTGAAGGGCTTGTGCCGTATCTCCGCGATATTGGCGTTCATGAAATTGACCTTGCTCCCGCAAACAATCGTATACGCTGTATACATTACAAAAACAATAACGATATGTATTTTTTTGTAAATGAAGGAACAGAAGCCTGTAACGGAACGGTTTGCGTACCGTCCCGGGGAAATTGTTTTGCATATAACGCCTGGGATAATCGTCTGGAAAAAATCAAGTCCGATAGTTCCGGTGACGGTACAAGTCTTTCCATACGCCTCGAACCTTATCATAGCCTGATGGTGATCTTTGGCGAAACGGAAGGTTGGCCGGTACATGATGTACCCTGTTTCACCGGTACAGAAATTCCTCTGCCGGGTTGGAAACGAAGCCTCTGCAAAAGTACGGAGTATCCTGTCTTTGGTGATCCTGAACCTGTGGAATTACCCGATACACTGGCAAAACAGACGCCTGATTTTTCAGGGTTTATACGTTATGAAACGGAATTTGCGCTGGACGGTCAAAAGACCTTATTGCTGGAAATATCAAATGCCGCTGAGGGCGTGGAGGTATTTGTGAACGGTGAGAGCGCCGGAATACAGATTCTGCCACCTTACCGTTACAATCTTTCTGATTTTACCCGGCAGGGACAGAACCGCCTCGCCATAGAAGTCGCCACTACCCTGGAACGGGAACGTATGAATGCCAATGTAAGCCCGTTTGAAAAGATGAAGTACGGTGAAATCACAAGCCAATCCGGTATAACCGGTTCCGTCAGGCTTTATGCAAATTAAACTTGTCTCTGGCAAGGAAGGAAGGGAAAACGTATTGAAACTCAATGATATTTCCATCCCGTTCTTAAAGCCGGGATTCATTAACGGAGTGTCTTGTCTTTCCGGGGAGTTTTAGGAACCAGGGCCAAAACTCCCTTTTCTACCGTCTGCTGTGTTTTTTTAAAAGCCGGGTGGCAGCAACCCGTTCTTCATAGAGAGCGGGAACAAAACGGTGGTACAAAAAACGGTGCAAACAGGCGGGTATGAGGTGGAATGAAGCCAATGCCCAGGAGATGGTAACGCTTAAGGCCAAGGAAGAAAGCGGGAATTGGGGCGCCGCAGTTCGAGACTTTATCATGGCGGCCTAAATGCCCCGAAAAAAAAACTGCACCCCAAGGCAACGCGCGCTCTTGACCTTTTCCCCCGCTTGTGGTAAGTTTACTCAAATATCGCGTTTTAAGGAATTTTTATGTACGCATTGATTGAGTTCAAAGGCAGGCAGTATAAGGCCGAAAAGGGCGCTCTGCTTAAAGTCAACCGGATCGACGCCGAACCCGGTTCTTCTCTGGAGATTGATACGGTGCTTCTCCTTTCTTCGGGGGAAACCGACAG
>JAIRSS010000255.1 GCA_031255315.1 Spirochaetaceae bacterium | reverse complement strand
GTCCCCGCATCGAATTTGACCGGCTTTTCCTACCGGCGGCCCGCTCTCTTTACACATTCTATTCATTTTTGGTATAGTCTTTTCGTTGAATGAGGCAGGGTAATGGGCGGTACGTGGATAATACAGGCTCCCAGTAAGATCAATCTGCATCTTAGGGTAGGGGATCGGCGCAGCAACGGGTATCATGAGTTGGAAAGCCTTTTCCTTTGCCTTGAATTTGGAGATACTCTTTGGTTTGAAATACGGAAACCGGATTACGGAGATTCCGCGTGTTCTATAGGGCTCGCTGAAGGGATAGAACCTTCCTGGGTAGACGCGTTGGTAGGTGAACGAAATATTATCACGCAGGCGGCGGCTCTTTTTCGGGAACGGACGGGGTTTGATAAATCTGTCCAGGTCAGACTGAAAAAACGCATCCCTTTGGGCGGGGGGATGGGCGGGGGTTCTTCTAATGCGGCTTCGACCCTTGCCGCCTTGAACGTTCTTGCGGGGACGGATCTGTCTCAGGCTGTCATGCATGAGATGGCTGTAACCTTGGGAAGCGATGTCCCTTTTTTTCTTAGCGGCGGGGGCGTTGCCCTGGTGTCGGGCTGTGGGGATATTGTACAGCCCATCCAGACTTTTGGACGGGCGCCTTTGTACGCGGACGCTCCGTTTTGGGTGGTCCTGGTAAATCCGGGATTTTCAAGCGATACGGAAGCCGCCTACGCGCTTTTAGATGAAGCGCGCCGTCTGGGGGTGGTGAAGCCTCCCGGCAGGCCGGCGGAGGGAGCGGGCCTCGTTGAGGCCCTGGAGAAGCATCCGGCTTTCTGGCCGTATGAGAACGATTTTCTCCCGGTTTTTTTGGCTCCGGGTCCAAATGGGGAAACAACTCCTGCCGGGAAAGTTTACCGGGATATTTTAGCGGAGTTGCGGGGGCTGAAAGCGGATTTTTGGGGCTTGTCCGGGGCAGGATCTACGTGTTTTGGGATATTTTCCCACAAAGGAGTTGCGGAACAGGCGGTACGGTCATTATTGACGCGATATAGGTTTGTAGAATTGACGATTCCTCTTGCGCATTCGGTAAAGGCAGTATTACAATAGGGATAATTGGTTTAGCTGGACCGAAAATAAAAAGGAGTGTGCCATGGAAATAACCGATATTCGAGTCCGTAAAGTGGCTGGTGAGGGGAAATTAAAAGCGTATGTAACGGTAACGTTTGACGACTGTTTTGTGGTTCATAATGTAAAAATTATTGAAGGGAAAAGCGGCGTGTTTATCGCTATGCCGAGCCGGAAGACGAGGGCGGGGGAATATAAGGATGTCGCCCATCCTATCCACCCGGAATTCCGCGCTGAATTACAAAAACAGATTCTGGACCAGTATGATTTCGGTAACGGTCCGGACGATTTGACCGTTGAATTGTGATTATTGGGACGTAGGCAAGTGGCAAGCCACCGGGTTTTGGCTCCGGCATTCACAGGTTCGAACCCTGTCGTCCCAGATTACGCGCTGGTGTGCTTCCTGTGGGGAAGTATATTCCGAGCGGGAAAATGCGGGGCATTTTAACTTTTTTCACTGTCCAATTAGAGGAGTTCTACATGAGTCAGGTTGTTTTTGCGGCCCGTAAACGGGCCAATACGGGATCGGGAGACGCCCGCAGGGTCAGGCGGACTGGCCGTATTCCAGCGGTTATTTATGGCCATACAGGGGCGGCCGTGACGATAGATATTGATGCTCTCGAATTTACTAACAGTATAAAGGGAATTTCCGAAAGTACTATCGTAAAAGTGAATGTAGATGGAGAAGGGCATGACGCCTTCGTTAAGGCGACTCAGCGCAATATCCTGAGCGGACAGATTCTTCATGTCGATTTTTATGAGGTCGAAAGCGGTACGGTGCTTCGCGCCCGTGTATCGATTCAGGTAGAAGGGAATCCTGTCGGCGTCCGGGAGGGCGGTATTTTGGAGACCCCCCTTCACGATATTGAAGTCGAATGTTTGCCCGGGGATCTTCCGGAGCGCATTATTGTGGATGTTTCCGGCTTAGGTGTTAATCAGACTATCCATGTTCGGGACATAGTATTGGCCGAAGGGGTCAAGTTGATTTCTGCGGGCGACCAGGTGGTAGCTTTGGTGAAATTCGCGAAAGAGGAAAGCGCCTCCACTGAAGAAGGAGCGCCTCAGGAAGGGGCTGCCGCCTCCAAGGAAGCGGCGAAGAGTTAATTCCTTTACTGTAACGTTGTGGGGAAACAACTATACATGACCCTGGGCAGGCGGTTCTTTTTTAGGATATATGTCTTTATTGAAACCGGTGAGGCTGTGCCAAAATTAATTGACTGTGCGCTAACGTTCCCGGCATAGCCGGGGGCGCGGTTTTGGACCAGCCTCCGGTGTATAGCAGAATTTATTGATGGCCGGTATGTTCCTTCGTTACAACCGTTTAATTCCGCGCTCAAGAGTAACGGTGATCGGATAGTGGATTCCATCGCGTTTGAAGCGGCTGTGGGCGATGGGCTGGGGGACTGGCCGGGGGGAACGAAGTTTGTGGCGGCGGTTTCCGGGGGGGCTGATTCTACAGCCATGCTCGTGGCGCTGGCAAAGGCGGGGCGGAGAAAAGGTTTTGTTTTGCGGTGTTTCCATGTGGAACACGGCATACGGACTGAAGAGGAAAGCCTGGGGGACGCGGCGGCGGTGCGGGAGCTCTGTCGAAAACTGGAAGTTCCGTGCCGGGTTGTTCATATCCCGCCGGGGCGTATTGCAACGGCGGCCAGGTCCCGGCGCATAGGGATAGAGGCCGCCGCCCGGCTTTTCCGGCACGCTGCTTGGAACCGGGAAGTTTCCCGTATAGGAGCCGAACGGGTGTTAGTAGCCCACACACGGGATGACCTTCTGGAGACGACGCTGATGCGTTTTCTCAGAGGTTCCGGACCGGCGGGGCTTGCGGCCATGCCCCGTTCCCGGGGCCTGATTCTGAGACCCCTCTTGGACGTGAGCCGATCTCAAATTCTGGCCTACTTAAAAGAACAGGGCGTCTCTTTTAGGACTGATTCTACCAACGCGGATTCCCTTTTCCTTAGAAACCGTATCCGTAACCGGCTTGTCCCTTCTCTGGATGAACTCTTTCCCGGCTGGCGGTCTTCTGTGGCTAACCTGGGGGAAACCCAGCGGCTTACGGCGGAGTTTCTCTCTTTAGAGGCGGAACGGCGTATCCCGTGGGAAGCGGCGTCCGGCGCAAAAGGACGGCGGGTGTATCGTGTCTCCCAGGAAGCATTTTTTTCTCAGCCGGAAATCCTTCGGGAAGAGGGCGTTTTTTGGGCGGCGGACAGGCTCGGTGCGGGGCAGCCCCGAAGGGCGAGCGTTCGGCGTTTTACCCAAAACGGATGCCGGTCTGTGGATTTAGGGAGGATCCGTCTTGAGACCGGGGGGGATTGGATAACCGCCTCTTCCCCGGTACACTGCTATAGTGAAGAAAGTTTTTCGCTGTTGATTAAAGAGCCGGGAATTTATACGCTCAAGAGGTATTCTCTGATCGTAGTATGTTTACGGGATGGAGAGGAACTATCCGGAACGACTGGGACGAGAGAAAGTTTTCGTGCAAGGTTGCCGTTGATTCTGCGGCCTTCCCGTCCGGACGACAAGATATGCGGCGCAAACGGCGTTTCCCGGCCAAAAGCCCTTGCGGGGAGGCGTCCTTTGGAGTATACCGATAGTATTACGGTAGAGGATTCTCTGGGGGTCGCCGCGTTTATAAGCATAGGGCGGGAGAAAGCGGCTGTTATTGCGGATAGAAAGCGGGAGGGACTTCTGTTCTTTTGCAGCCAGTTACGGCCCGGAGATGAAAGACGCTGAGTATGGGTGTGGTTCTATATGCAATTTGACATTGGGGGTTGAATGTTCAACGATCAGAATAATAAGACGCCGCCGCGTTCACCTATGGCGGGCGGTAAACCGAACCGGTTTGCCTTGATTTTTTTTCTCGTCATAGCCGGGTTATTTGCCGCGTATTTTTTTAGAAGTGAAACTCCCGCCGTCCAAGAAATTCCTTATTCGGCATTTACGGCGTATCTGGACCGGAATGAGATAACGGCGGTAAAAATCCTGGATAACAACCTTATTGAGGGTACATTAAAGGGGATGTCCGGGGATACGTTCCATTTTAAGACCCTGATCCCGTACCAGGATCCGACCCTGCTTCCGGGGCTTCGGGAAAAGGGGATCAATGTGTCGGGGGCGGTTTCTGGGTTGACTCCGGGGCGCATTCTCATAGAATTTCTTCCCTGGATCATAGGGTTCGGTTTCATCTGGTTTATGATGAGGAACATGCAGGGCGCGGGAAACAGGGCTTTTCAGTTTGGAAAGAGCCGGGCGAAGCGCTATCAGAACGAGGGCAAGAAGATTTCTTTTGCTGATGTAGCGGGTCAGGAAGACGCCAAGTATGAACTCCAGGAGGTGGTCGCCTTCCTTAAAAACCCGCAAAAATTTACCAAAATGGGGGCTCGGATTCCCAAAGGGGTGCTCTTAGTCGGTATGCCGGGAACCGGAAAGACGCTTATGGCCCGTGCGGTAGCCGGCGAGGCCGGGGTGGCGTACTTTCATATGTCAGGTTCGGATTTTGTGGAGATGTTTGTGGGCGTGGGGGCCAGCCGCGTCCGGGATCTTTTTGAGCAGGGCAGAAAGAACGCTCCCTGTATTGTTTTTATTGATGAGCTGGATGCGGTAGGCCGTACCAGAGGGGCTGGTTATGGCGGCGGGCATGACGAGCGGGAACAAACTCTGAATCAGCTTCTGGTTGAAATGGATGGATTTGATTCCAAAGACGGTGTGATTATCCTTGCCGCCACTAACCGTCCGGATGTATTAGATCCCGCGTTGCTCAGGCCGGGCCGCTTTGACCGTCAAGTAACGGTAGCAATGCCGGATATAAAAGAGCGGGAAGCGATTCTCAAGATCCACGCAACGAAGATTCCCTTGGCGGAGGATATTGATTTAGCCCGGGTAGCGCGATCCACGCCGGGGATGAGCGGCGCGGAGATCGCTAATCTTGTGAATGAGGCCGCCCTTTTCGCGGCCCGTAAGGATCACTCAGTAGTGGAGCTGCCTGATTTTGAGGAGGCCCGGGATAAAATTCTTATGGGGGTTGCCCGGAAGACCCTGGTGATCTCCGAGAAAGAGCGGCGTATGACCGCCGTTCATGAGGCTGGCCACGCGTTGCTTCACTATTTCCTAAAAAATTCCGATCCGCTCCATAAAGTGACGATTGTTCCTCACGGCAGGGCGTTGGGGATGGCTATTTCTCTCCCTGAGGCGGACAGTTACAGCCGGACCAAGGGCTGGATCGAAGATCGTATCGTCATCTGTTATGGCGGCTGGGTTGCGGAGAATCTCTTCTTCAATGAAACTACCACAGGGACCAAACAGGACCTTGAGCAAGCTACCGATATGGCTAGGCGTATGGTGTGTGAATGGGGTATGGCTGAAAATCTGGGACCGGTTACGTATGGCCAGGAAGAGGAACCTATCTTCCTGGGTAAAGAGATAGCCCGGCACAAGGACTACTCCGAGGAAACAGCCCAACGGATAGATCGGGAAATCACGCGTATTCTGGACGCCGCCCGGAATGTTGCCGAGACCGTTCTTGCCGATAATAAAGCAAAACTGAAAAAACTTGCAGACGCTCTTCTTGTCCGGGAAACTTTGAGCGATGAAGAAGTATGGACCCTTTTGGACCTGCCTCCCCGGGAGAAAATCGTCGAAATTTGAGAGGTTAACGTGTTTTGCCGGGTTTTACTGGTCCTATGGCTGGCGGCGGCTCTGCCCGCCCTTTTCGCTCAGGAACCGTCTGTTCCGGCGGGGGCCGATGCGGTTGTTCGTGGAGGCGCGGTAATAGCCGAACGGTACGCGAACTGGGCGGCGGCCGCTGTATCCGATGGCCGTTGGGATGAAGCCCTGGCCGCGCTGGAACGGGCTCAGGATTTTGCTGATGTTTCATCTGATCTTTCTTACCTCTTGGCCTTGGTTCGTTTTCATGAAAACCGGCCCAAGGGGGCGGTGCTGGATGCGGTCCGCCGGAGCCTGGATACGGACCGCTGGAACCAGTATTCCCCTGTTCAGGCCCGGCTCCTTGAGGCGGAGGCTCTCCTCTCTGTACGGGCGTTTACTGAAACCCTCCGGATTCTTGGCTATATTCCTGATGCCGAGGCCGCGCGGTATGGGGCTGATATTGCGTGCCTTCGTCTCCGCGCTCTTTTGGGGCGGGGGGCTGTCTCGCCTTTCCAGTCTGCTATGACGCTTGCTCTGGAACAGCACGCCCGGGATCCCAGGCCGGTGCGGATACTGTTCCGGTATGCCGCCCATACGGCCGTTCCCGATGGTACGGACCGGGATATGGTTGCAACGATTTTGAAACGGCTTCCTCTGCTCTTGAATGAAGCTCCCGATCTGGCCTATCTCGCCGCCCCCTTCATGGGGGATACCGAAGAAGCCGCCCGGCTTGTTTCCGCGTACAGGACTTCCGGCGGCGCCGCGCAAGAAGCCATTCCAGCAGCGCTTAACCTGGGGGTCATTGATGAGGATAGGGCGGTAGAAGAACTGTTCCGGGAGAAAACGTTGGATAAGGGGGTGGTTTTTGCGGTGTGGAACCTTCTGCGCAGTCCGGGCGGACGGGCCAATTTTAGACGAAACCTTGCCGGTTATTCCGGTGTTATACAGGAAGATTTGGATTATGATGGATACCCTGAGGCCCAGACCCGGTATGAGCATGGCAGTATTGAAGAGTATATGTATGATGCGGATCAGGATGGGCTCGTTGAATGGCGGGTTTTCTGGGATGCGGGTATTCCAGCCCGGGCTGATATCGTCTTATCCGAAGAAAGCGGGACGCAGGACGCCGGGCTTGTTCGGAGCGCGACAGGGCTCCCTCTAAGGGACGGCGATCTGGCCCGGGTTTCCGTTGTGTGGGAGCGGTATCCTGCGGTGCTTCGCGCTGATTTTTCGGGAATTACCTACCGGTTTAGCATCGGGAAATTTATGTTTAATCCCTTCCTGATTGGTGAAATTCCCGGGAGCGGGGGAATATTCTATCCGGATCGGGATCCCCGGGGAGCGCGGCTTACCAGGCGAAGCCTTGTTTTTTTTGCCGCTGATCTTGAGCGGCCAAGCCGGGAATTTCAAGGCGCTGTTGAACGGGTAACCTTAGAACGGGGTATTCCCCAACGGGCGGTGGAATATCTGGACGGCAGGGTGGCGTCAAGCACCGAATTCATGCAGGGACGGCCGGTTGTTCAATATATAGACGTGGACCTGGACGGGCGGATGGAAACGATACGGCGTTTTCGCATCCCCGAGGGAGCGTTCGGCGGGGGGGATAGTTGGGGATATGCCGCGGTCCTGGATTCCTCCGAAAGCGACTGGGATGGAGACGGCGTTTATGAAACGGGCGAGGAGTACCTTCCGGACGGTTCGACCGTCCGTTCCTGGGATTTGAACAAAGACGGCAAGAGGGAATATGAGGCGGCTGTTCCGGGGCCGCGGTGAAGGAATTATGATGAAGGCGGAGATAAAAAAAACATGGAATTAATATATTTGGTTTCAAATAAACCACGAGGGTCATACCGGATGGCTTTGTTCTGTGTTGGAGCGGTTTGGGCGTTGTTCGCCTCTTGTCTTACCCCTGCGAAAGCGGAAAAGCGGTTGGCGCCTATCCAATCTACCAGTGAATTCAGATTGTTGGATATTGAACGGCTCACGAAGGAAGATCCGGTAAAAGCCCTTCATCAAATAGGAACCTATCGAGTTCTTTATGGAGAGGGGAGCCGCTCGAATGAAGGCCGGGACACTGAGCTTGCCAGGCGTATAGTTGAACTGGAAGATGAAGCGGTTGCTAATCTCAAGGCGGCGCACGCAACGGCGATAGAAGAAAAACGCTGGGAAGAAGCGGCTTCCTTTGCCCGCTCCCTGGCGAATCTGGGTGTTGCTGTGGAAAACACCGGTATGGAGCCGGATTTTCTCCTTGCCGAGGCGAAGGAACATTTGGCCGCCGGGAAAAATTTGCAAGCCTTTCTCGGGGCGGTTCGGGCCCATGAATTGAAGCGCTTGGAAGCGGAAGACGCGTTGCTTTTCCTGGAACGGGCGGTGCAGGTAAAACAGCGGCGTACCGCGGCTTTTTTTCTTGCGGCCCTTGACGCCGGAAAAGGCTTCGCTTCGGATGCGCTGAGGGTCTACGCTGAAGGCAGGGACTCTGTCTCGGAGATGATCAAAGGGGTGGCTACGGTCATCGTGGATCGGGGGTATCGGATAGAACGACGCAGGGGGTTTCCGGACAAGGTTCTGGGTTCCGCCTTTTTTGTGGACGCCGCGGGGTATTTGATAACGAATTACCATGTCATTGCCAGTGAAGTGGATCCCGAATATGAAGGGTATTCCCGAATGACTATACGGATGGGGGATTCCGCGAGCGCTCCTCTTCCCGCCAAGGTTGTTGGTTGGGACAAGACGCTGGATCTGGCCCTGATCAAGGCGGAGATAACGCCTGAATATGTGTTTTCTGTGGTTGACCGGATTATTCCAATGGTTGGAGATACGGTCTACGCAATTGGTTCTCCCGGCGGTCTGGAAAAGACCGTTACTGCCGGTATAGTCTCCGCTCTGGGCCGCCGTTTCCTCCAAATAGGGGATGTGATTCAGATAGACGCTGCGGTGAATCACGGCAACTCCGGCGGACCCGTGATGGATATTGCGGGCCGGCTTGTGGGCATCGTTTTTGCGGGGATTGAAAACTATCCGGGGCTTAACTTTGCGGTTCCTGCTGAACGCCTGGCGGCGGCGCTTCCCGCCATGATAGCCGGAGGCAGGGCGGAACGTCCCTGGCTTGGCCTTACCGTCAGCGAAACCGCCCAGGGCGCGGAGATCATCTATGTGGCGCCTTTTACCCCCGCGGCGGAGCGCCAAATCCCTGAAGGCGTTCATATCACATCTATCAACGGTGAAGTCGTGACGGCTTCCCAAGGAGCGCTGATCCCCGCTCTTCAGGATGTTCTTTTTGCGGGAAAATCAGGGGAGCTTGTCGCGCTGGAAACCTCCGATGGGGTAACGCAGGTTATGATGACCGTCGCCCGGCCTGATTTGCCTCTAGCCGCCGCAGCTAAAGTGGACACCCGTGAACGGCTTGCCGCCCCTCTATTCGGCCTTGTTCTGACCCCGTCCATGGGAGGCGCTTTTTCTTCATCTTATCTGGTTAAAAAGGTGGTGCGGGGTTCTGTCGCCGATGAGGCGGGCCTTTCCGAACAGGATCCTGTTTCCATACGGGGCTTCCGGCTGGAAGAGAAGGAAGGCTATGTTTTGTTGGATATAAATGTGAAAAAGCGCCGCATGGGGTATTTGGAGACCTCTATACGCCTTCCAGCCATACTGGATTCGCCGGATACATTATGAGTTGAGTGGCCTTGAGCGTACATCTCCCGCCGCTTGGGTGTAAAGGTTTCCATCCAGCGCCTGTATACCGCTCCAGTCCGGGGTTTGGCTTTAGAGCATTGTTTTGAGGGGGTCGGTCAGGCGCCCGTTTCAGCCCCCAGCCGTCTTGCGCCAAGAGAGGCTGTTCCAAAACTTCAGTTTTGGTTGGAACAGCCTCGATTGTATCGGTGCCTACCCCTAACGTCCGTGCCGTTTGCCCGTATTCCGGCCCCTTCAACCGCCTGTTTGATTACGGCCTTCTTTACCTCATGCCTGCACCCGTTATAGCGGTATTCCTCGTAAAACGTTCCGGCTGTTTACGACGTTTTGGTCGCCCGGATAAGCAAATGCGTAGCATTTGCAGGGCGAGGGCGGACAAAATGTGCCGGAGGTTTTGCGTGGGAATGAGCGTAGCGAATGACCTAGCAAAACCGTAGGCCGAGCCGCTACAGCGGCGAAGCGTAAACAGTCCTGTTATGTGCAGTTTTGCCCTTTTAGCTATTTTTGTTCTCTTTTTTATCTTCAAACAATTCTGCATTTATTTTTACAAATTCTTTTGATGTCTGTATTACTATATCTTTCATTTTATAATCCCTTATGTTTCGTGTAATAATTCCAAACAAATTTTGTTCTTTCGCCGTATAATATTGCAGTCCATCTTCAAAATCATTAAATTTCGAACTTAATGCCATATCCACAATGTTTTCATCAATAGGCAAAATTCTTACCAATAATCGTAAATCCTTTAGCTGTTCCTTTGATTTGCCGTTCCCATTTATTTTCCGTAAAATGTAAAAAACATTAGACGCCACAACTGCTGTAGTGTATAATTCTATTTTCTTTTTATACGCCCAACTGAATATTTTTGCGGCATCATCGTAAAACAATGGCCTTTCAGCCAATAAATCCAATATAATATCCGAATCTATAAATAATTTTTTAGTCATACTTTTTCGCGTAGAATATATTTTACCCTATCATCGTATTTGGAAAGTTTTTTTAGATCATTTTCAGATATTATTCCGCTTAATTTTTTTATCAATGGAGGATATTCCTCTTCCTGTATATTTTCTGATGACAAATTTTTAAAATAATCTTCTACCAATTTTGATAAACTTCGGTTGTTGTTTTCCGCATATTTTTTTGCGGCATTTATAACCGTTTGATCAAGTTTTAAAGTCAATTTTGTTTCCACGATCATCTCCTATACGTATAAATCTATCATAAAAAATACGGTCGGTCAAGCAAATTTCATGATTTTTTTGAAAATTCTGAAAAATTTCGGCAAAATTGCGTATAACGTGGAGATCGTTGATTACTACTGACAGAACTATCGCCGGGTCTTAAAACGAGGGCTTCACAAAAAACCCCTTGACAGCTTATATCATATCCGTATATACTATAGGACGAGGTTAGTAATGACGACTAAGAACAATGTCCCCGCTATAGGCGAGGTTCTGGCACGGGAATTTCTTGAACCCATGAATATAAGCCAAAACGCCCTGGCAAAGGCCCTTGGTATACCCCAAAACCGCCTGAGTGATATTATCAACGGGAAAAGAAGGATTTCCGC
>JAIRSS010000072.1 GCA_031255315.1 Spirochaetaceae bacterium | reverse complement strand
GCTGCTATTGATATGTCCAAGTTTGACCGGAACTTTCTGAACAGTTACTGCCTGTTTCAGAACCAGGTGAAGGGGCTTCCCACCGGTCTTAACGGCGAAACCTTCCTGGTTAACACCGCTCTGCTCAGGAATGCCGGGGTTGACCCGGAGACCGATTGGAACTGGGATAATCTTTTTACCGAAGGCAAAAAAGTCTCCGCTCTTGGACCCCAAAACTATCTTTTGGCGCTTGACCCGGCCCTCACCCGTTTCTTATTTCAGAAGTACATGAACCAGATTGCGGGCGGCATGATTGACGAGAATAAGAATGTCCTGTTTACCGAACAACAAGCCGTAAGCGCGTTGACGCTTTTCAAACGCCTGCTTGATGAGAAGATACTCATCCCCTACAGCGACAGTTCGCTCTACTATCAAAAGCCGGAGGAAAACCCCGACTGGATCAACGGGAACCTCGCGCTCATGCACTCCTGGGTGAGCAATCAGGACCGTTCCGGCGCAGGCGTACCGGGTCTCACCGTTAAATCCCTGCCGTTGATGCCGAACGCGAAAGATTCAGGCATTCATGTCCGGCCTTCCCAGATTCTCACCATCAATAAAAATTCAAAAAACACTGCGGCTGCGGCAAAATTTGTTGATTTTTTCTTTAACGATCCGGAAGCCGCCGAGATTCTTGGTATTCAGCGCGGCATCCCGCCGACCAGTACGGCCCGCGAACTGCTTGCCGCAAAAAACCTGATCGCCCCGATGGTCGAGGAAGGCACCACTATCGCGCTGGAACACATGGGCAAGCCCCAGACTGTTTGGGAAATGAACAGCGAAATTGTTGACATCATGGAAGACTGCATCGGCAAAATGGCTTTCGGCCAGCTTTCTCCCGATCTGGCGGCGAAA
Source organism: Spirochaetaceae bacterium (assembly GCA_031255315.1). The sequence goes on along the minus strand of JAIRSS010000072.1, from coordinate 3,869 downwards.
GACATGCGCGACCGGATCATCGCTAAACTTGCGTCGCTGTAACAAAAAGGCTGTCGCGGCGCTTTAAGGGAAGCGCGGTTTTATACGGTTCGCCTCCGGCGGACGCGGATTTTCCGGAGGGAACCGTTGGAATAAAATCTCAAAAGTACGGAATTGTTGCTCCGTATCCCCGTGGAGGAAAAAATTGTGGCAAAACAAAAGCTGTCTTTCACCGGCTTACTGTATATTCTGCCCTGGCTTGCGGGTTTTTTGATATTGCAGTTCGCTCCCCTCATTAATTCATTGTGGTATTCTTTTACCGATTTCCAGCTTATCGGATCGACCAGGTTTATCGGATTCAAAAATTTCATCAGCATATTTACCGCCGATGCGCAGTTTTGGAATTCCCTGAAAGTAACGTTTATATTTGTCATAATCGCCGTGCCGATGAAAATTGTATTCACCCTGGTTATCGCCGTCGTACTCAACCAAAAATGGGCCGGCATTAACTTTTTCCGCACCGTGTATTATATGCCGTCTATTCTCGGCGGCAGCATCGCCATTTCGGTGTTGTGGCGGTTCCTGTTTATGAAACAGGGCGTGGTAAACCAGTTGATCGCCGTCCTGGGCGTTCCCGCCCTCGACTGGCTCGGCAGTCCGAAAATCGCCCTCTTTACCGTAAGCCTGGTTACCGTGTGGCAGTTCGGATCGTCTATGGTGCTTTTCCTGGCGGGCTTGAAACAGATTCCTGAAACGCTTTACGAAGCCGCCCGTATTGACGGAGCGGGGCGCGTCAAAATTTTTTTCCGCATTACCATTCCTATGCTCACGCCGATTGTGTTTTTCAATTTGATAATGCAGATGATTAACGCATTTCAGGAATTTACCACAGCGTTTGTCATCACCCAGGGCGGTCCGCTTAAATCAACCTATCTGTACGGACTCATGCTGTATGATCAGGGCTTTAAATTTTTCAAAATGGGCTATGCGTCCGCCTTATCATGGATACTTTTTGTGATTATATTTTTCTTCACCAGCCTTACGTTTAAATCATCGGAATCCTGGGTGCATTACGGGGATAAAACATGAAACGGAATATGACACTCCGCGGCATACTTGCATATACGTTGCTGATCCTCCTGGGATATATTATGATATATCCGCTGTTCTGGATGTTCGGCGCGTCATTCAAAACCAATGCCGAAATATTCGGCAGCGTACATATCATCCCGCAAAAACCGGTGTTTAACGCGTTTGCAAACGGCTGGAAAGGGTCGGGACAGTACACGTTCGGCACATTCCTTTTAAACACCTTTTATCTCGTCGTGCCGGTTGTTTTTTTTACGGTGGTTTCAAGCCTGCTGGTCGGATACGGCTTCGCGAGGTTCCGGTTCCCCCTTAAAAAAATTCTTTTTCAGCTCATGCTCTCTACCCTCATGCTCCCGGCAACGGTTATCGTGATTCCCCGGTATATATTCTTCAAAAATATCGGCGTGCTTGATTCGTACTGGCCGTTTATTATTCCCGCCATACTTGGTTCGTTTCCATTTTTTAACTTTATGATGGTGCAGTTCTTCCGGGGTATTCCGATGGAACTTGACGAATCCGCCAAGATGGACGGATGCAACAGTTTTACTACCTTGAGGAAGATACTTGCCCCGCTCTGTAAGCCGGCGATTTTTTCAGTTGTTGTCTTTCAGTTTGTCTGGACATGGAATGATTTTTTCAACGCCCTGATTTATATCAGCAGCGTAAGCAAATACCCTCTGGCCCTCGGACTCCGTATGGGAATCGACATCTCCGCCAACATAAGCTGGAATCAAATTTTGGCCATGTCCACCCTGTCTATCCTGCCGCCGGTAATGCTGTTTTTCCTGGCGCAGAATTATTTTGTGGAAGGAATCTCAACCACCGGCATCAAAGATTAAGGGTCAATTGAGACGGTGCAGATACTCGATAACCCGCAGGCCGTCTTCCGCCCCGGAACACGGCCTGCAGGCCGGGTCTCCGGCGCAGGCTGCGGCGTCGGCGAGCATGTTGGCGAAATACCCGGTTGGGCCTTCAAAGCCTTCCCGCATTTTTTTAAGGGACCTGAACTTTTCCGCATACGGGCTTGGCCCGCTCTCCCATACTTCAAAGACGCCGTTCCCAATCCTAAGCCGCCCCCGCTCGCAGGAAAATTCCATCCCAAACACCAGGTGATCCCGTCCCGCCCCCGCCTCAATGAGGAAGGGGATAGGGACCGGCGGCGGTTTTGGCCCGCCGGTTTTCTCCGGCCTGAGATACCCCGACAGAAACGCCGTTCCCTCGCGGCTGGAAAGCTGCGCCCCGAACCGCCCGTTATGCCGCGGACGGCCCCCGGTCAGGAACATGAGGGCGTCTATGAGGTGGGTTCCGTCATGCCACAGTACATCCCGAATGCGTCGGGTCCGGCCCATGTAGAGCGCCGCTTTGACGCTGAGTAGGGCGCCTAATTCTTCCTTCCGCAGAATCTCCCGCGCTTCGATATAATCCGCGGCGTACCGCCGCTCGTGGTTCGTAATGACGCGGACGTTCCCATTTTTTTGCAGGGCCGCTATCTTCCGCGCTGACTGGAGGCTGTCCGCTAAGGGCTTCTCACAGACTACAACGGAGACGCCGTATTCGGCGGCCAGAGCGCAGTACCGGAGATGGCTGTCCGGGGGAGTGGCGACGCAGAGGACGGCCGGCTGGTGTTCCTGGAGCATCCGGGCGGCGTCGGCGTAAACCGGGACCCCCCAGCGCCCGGCAAAGAGGCGGCGGCGGTGTTCATCACGATCCGCGCCCGCCGTCAGGAGGCAGTCCGTCCGCGCCGTTACCGCGCCGGCGTGAGTGCAGGGTTTTTCCCGGAGGGCGTCGTCTTCCAGGAGGCTCGCTATCCGCCCCAGGCCCACGATTGCGATTTTAACTGGTTCCATGCTTTATCTTCGGCAGAAATACGAAAGGATAGCGAAGTAAAGGTCCGGGGCTGCCTCCGTGATTCGGGATTAGAAATTCCTGCGCCGCCGTTTACGGAATCCAGTGGGCCGAAGGGAGCGGAACGCATCCCGTTCCGGCTGTATTGCGACGGTTGGATGATTTCACTCATCCTTCAAGTATGCTCCAATTCACAGCCGCCGCAGAACGGCAGGGTATTAAACGTATAGGCTTACGCTTGAGGCTGTTTTAAAACTGAAGTTTTGGAACAGCCTCGCTTAATAAAGTATTTCGTTATGTGTTGGAATTCATCAAACCATTATTTATAGGTGTTCCGCATTTTCGCCAAGGTCTCGAAAAAACCGGCGAAGAAATCGTCCGTTCTGTTTCAGGAGCGTCTTCCATTCGCTCGTATCCGCCGGTATGCCTCCGGTCCACCAAAATTCGGCGATGTACATTCGTACCCCCAGATTCCAGCCGGCCTGTAGGCCTTTCGCAAAATTAACATGACCCTCGCCATAGGGGACTTCCCGAAAGACGCCGGGTGTTGTCTCTTTAAGATGCATGGCGGCGATATGGCGGCGGCCGCTGTCGAGATCGGAACGAACCTGGCCGTTGTCCCCACCCGCCGCGCAGGTGATCTTGCCTAAATCGGGATAAATCGCAAGGTAGGGGGAATTGATCGCGTTTACCCAGTAAGCCGCCTTTTCTACGGTGTTGATGAAGGGGGTTTCCATGGTTTCAAAGGCCAGCATTACCGATTGCGCGGCGGCGATTTCCACCGCCCGGGCAAGGTTTTCGGCGAAATGGGCGCGGCTGCGCTCATCCCCGGTTTTGTAATACACATCGTAGCCGGCTATCTGAATGATCCGTACCCCCAAACGGGCGGCCAGGCTTATCGCTTTCTCCATGATTAAGAGGCTCTGTTTCCGGACGCTTTCATCGGGATCGCCCAG
>JAIRSS010000043.1 GCA_031255315.1 Spirochaetaceae bacterium | reverse complement strand
CCGTACTCAAAGGCCAAACGCTATACTTTTGGCGGCGGCTCCCTTGACCGGGACTTCAAAACCCTCCGCGCCCCGGCGGACCCGGCGCTGTATTCGCTTACGGCGCGTCCGGGCTTTCTCAGGCTGCGGGGCGGGCAGTCGCCGGTCTCCCTTTTTCAGCAGACCTTGCTCGCCCGCCGCCAGCAGGACTTTTCCTTTAGCGCCGAAACTTACCTGGAATTCGAGCCGGAGAGTTTTCAGGAACTGGCCGGCCTCTGCTGGCGTTACGATGAGAACAACCAGTACCTGCTCGCCGTTTCCCATGACGAACACCGGGGCCGGGTCCTGTCGGTTCAGACTATAATCGGCGGGGAGTATTCACGGATGGAAGATACGGACCTGAGCGGCGGCGGCATCTGGCTGGGTCTTACGGTGCGGGAACGGACAGGCCGTTTCCGCTATTCCCTTGACGGAAAGACATGGATTGTTCTGCGTCCGGCTCTGGATGCCGCCGTACTTTCCGACGAGTACTTTCGCGAAGGCTTTACCGGCGCGTTTATCGGCATATTCTGTACCGATACCGCCCGTTATGCCGCCTGCGCGGATTTTGAGTATTTTACCTACACGCCGGAAAACGGTAATCAAACCTAAAGGGTTTGACCTTCCGGCGGAGCAGGAAAGGAGAAATTCCATGAGTAGAACAACCTCACTTAAAAAGGCACGGGAACAGGCCGTGAATATCACCGCGACGGTGTGCCTCGCGCCCGTCCTGCTGTTTCTTGTTATTTTCATCGTCTATCCCATCGTGGATTCTTTTGTGATGAGTACGGTGAGATGGAACGGTATCAGCCCGGACCGCGAATTTCTGGGGCTGGCGAATTGGGCGGAACTTGTCAAAGACCGGTATTTCTGGCAGGCATTCCGGAATAACATCATAGTAATGTTCATCTCCCTTGCCACCCAGGGAGTACTGGCCATCGCCCTTGCCACCTTCCTCGACATCACCGGCAAGAAGGGGCTTGTCTTTAAAATCATCTGGTTCCTTCCCTATCTGATTTCGTCTGTGGCTATCGGTATCCTCTTCAAGTTCGCCCTGGACGCCAACTTCGGGATATTCGGTTCCCTTTCGCGCCTTATGGGAGGCGGCAGCGTTGACCTCCTGGGCCACCCCAACCGGGCGCTCTTCGCGGTAATGGGCGTGGTAAGCTGGCAGTATACGCCCTTCTACATGATCCTCTACCTGGCCGCCTACGGCACGATCCCCGTAGAACTCTACGAGGCGGCGTCCATCGACGGCGCGACGCGGGGCACGTACTTCTGGAAGGTGTCGCTCCCCCTGCTCCGGCCCACAATCGTCTCCGCGGCCACGGTGAGCATCATCGGTTCCCTTAAGTACTTCGACCTGGTCTATGTAATGACCGGCGGCGGCCCCGGTTCGGCAACGGAACTCATGGCCACGCTGATGTACAAAACGACCTTTGTGCGGAAAAACTTCGGTTACGGCGCGGCGGTTGCCGGGGGAATGTTCATCCTCATCACCCTGGTCGCCCTTCTTACCGTATACACCCTGAACAGAAAAGCGGAGGACTACGCATGAAAAAGCACGTTTCCCCCTGGTGGATAGTGGCATTCTGTTTCGCCATTCTCTGGCTTCTTATCACAGGGCTTCCCTTTTACTATCTGATCATCACATCTTTCAAAAGCCTGGGTGATTTTTTGGGCGGCAGCCTTTTCAGGATGCCCGTTACGTGGGAAGTATCGAATTACGTCAGGGTCTTTCAGGGAGGGTTTCTATACTACCTTTTCAACAGCCTGATGGTGGTACTGGTTTCCCTCGCGTTACTCCTGTTCCTTTCGGCTCTGGCCGCGTATCCCCTTTCCCGGATGACATTCAAACTGAACAAGCCGGTTTATACCATTATCGTGGCGGCCATGTCGGTACCGATATACATCACGCTGATTCCCCTTTTTGTGATGGCGATACGAACCGGCTTTTACGACACCCTTTGGGCGCTGGTGGGGCCGAATATCGCCTTCAACCTGCCCATGTCGGTGTTCATTCTCGTGTCGTTCATGCGCAGCATACCAAAAGAACTTGAGGAAGCGGCGGAGATTGACGGCTGCGGCAAATTCACCACCTTCTTCAGGGTCATCTTTCCCCTGTCCCGATCGGGCCTGGCAACCCTGGGCATCTACAACGGCGTGGTAATCTGGAACGAGTTCATCTTCGTGATGGTTCTTACCCAGTCCCAGGCTGTCCGCACCCTGCCTCTGGCGGTGTGGCAGTTCCAAGGACAGTACTCCAGCAACATCCCCGTCATTATGGCGGTGCTGACCCTTTCTTCCCTGCCGATAATCCTGCTCTACGTCTTTGGACAGGACAAACTGGTCAAAGGTATGATGGCGGGCGCGGTTAAAGGCTGACCTGACGCGTTGCGGGTGCGCCCGGAATTTCAGGGCGCGCCCAAGCGTGCGCGTCAGCGCAGTTCGTTTTGGAACAGTCTTATTCTATTGCCTTTTTCCGGTAAGCCGCCGGAGTACAGCCTGTTTCGGCCTTGAACACCCGGTGGAAGGTGGGCAGGCTGTCAAACCCGCACTTATGGGCAACCAGGGATACCGGCAGATCGGTCTTTAGCAAAAATTCCAGGGCATGGCTGATCCGTATCATGGAAAGGTAGTCGTAGAAACTTCGTCCTGTCTGCTTCTTGAAAAGATGAGCAAAGTAAGACGAACTCAGCGCGGCCGTCCGGGCCGCATAGTCCAAGTCAAGATCGAGATTGTCGAAATTTTTAAAAATAAGCTGATAAACCCGTTCCATGCGCTGCTCCGTTACAGAAGATGCCTGGTCTTTTATGACAGGCGGGGAGATATTTGACAGGGCCGTATTGTCCGGCGAACCATCCCTTATATAGACGAGCGCCATTTGATAAAGGTCCAACTTGATAGCAAGACGACAGCCTTTTTTCTGCTCCCGGTATTCAGTAAACATATCGGTAAGGAGTTCGCGAACACGGGCGTGTAATGCTTCGTCCGAAGCGTCCCGTTCCGGGCACCCGCCGCCACGAAGGACGGGCTTCCGGGAAAAAAGCGCTTCACCGGCAACAATCCCCGCATCCTTTGAAAAGATTCCTGTTTCAAACTGAAAAAACCTGAGCTGCGTTCCGTTTTCCGAAGCCGGATAACTGTGTAACTGGCCCGGATTTATAGCCACAATATCATCGCGCAACGCTTCCCAAGTGTTCCCGTTTATTCTTACCCGGACTTTTCCATCAAGAACGATGGCCAGCTCGTAATATTCATGCCAATGGGAGGGAAAGACAAATTCGGGCAG
>JAIRSS010000261.1 GCA_031255315.1 Spirochaetaceae bacterium | reverse complement strand
CCTCCTGAACTGAAACATCGTAGTCTGCAACTTCTAAACTCACTTCAACAATACTAAACCCAAGTCTAGTATTTCAAGACCCGCCTCAGGCGGCGTACAGGGGCCCCGCAACGGCGTTCGCGACCCCGGCGGCCCTTTTTGCACGGTCAAGGGCGGGAAAATTTCAGAAGCCTTTGATCACGGCGGGGCGGCGCAGAGAAAAACCAGCCTTTCCGGCCGGTTTTTCCCGCAATACGCCGCCTGTTTGATGGATTTCCCTCAAATTTTTACAGAACTTTTTACACCGCGAGGCGCGTCAGGGGCGGCTCGCGGCGGTTTCCGCGCTTCCTGAATGCGCGGTAGTATTACAGTCCCAGCAGGCGCTGATTCAGGATATTCTCCAGCCGTTCCTGCTTGCCGCTCGTAACGCCGAAAGCGCCGTAATCAACCCCCAGCTTCGCCAGGTCTTCCAGCGTGAGTCCGCCCTTCTCGAACGCGGCGCCCTTCCCTGAGTCGAAGGACGCATAGCGGTTCTTCACAAAGTCCGCCAGCCTGCCGTCGGAGATGAGCCGGTGGGCGGCTTCAAGGCCCGCCGCGAACGCGTCCATGCCGCCTATATGGGCTTCAAAGAGGTCGGCGGGGTCCACCGAGTTGCGGCGGATCTTCGCGTCGAAATTGAGGCCCCCCGTGGTAAAGCCGCCGGCCCGCAGGATGGCGTACATGGCCAGGCTGGTTTCGTAGTAGCTGTTGGGGAACTGGTCAGTGTCCCAGCCGTTCCGGGGCTCGCCGCGGTTGGCGTCCACGGAACCGAAAAGACCAGCGGCGGCGGCGGTTTCCAGTTCGTGAAAAAAGTCATGACCGGCAAGCTCGGCGTGGTTGGCTTCGATGTTCAGGCGGAAGTCCTTGTCCAGGCCGTAATAGCGCAGGAAGCCGATGACGGTTTCCGTGTCGTAGTCGTACTGGTGCTTGGTGGGCTCCATAGGCTTGGGCTCAATATAGAAGGCCCCTTTGAAGCCCTGGGCGCGGGCGTAATCCCGGGCGGCGGAAAGGAACGCGGCCAGATGTTCTTTTTCCCGCTTAAGATCGGTATTGAGGAGGCTCATGTAGCCCTCCCGTCCGCCCCAGAAGGTGTAGCCCTGCCCGTCCAGCGCTATCGTAGCGTCAATGGCGGCTTTGACCTGGTTGGCCGCCAGCGCGAGAACGGCGAATTCCGGGTTGGTAGCCGCGCCGTTCATATACCGCGGATGGGTGAAAAGGTTCGCCGTCCCCCACAGGAGCTTGACGCCGGCAGCCGTCTGGCGCTCTTTGGCCTTGGCGGTCAGGACTTGCAGGTTCTTCTCGCTTTCCGCGGGAGTAGCGCCTTCCGGGGCCATATCCCGGTCGTGGAAGGCGTAGTATTCGGCGCCCAGTTTAGTGATGAACTCAAACGCCGCGTCCAGCTTGTGTTCAGCCGCTTCCATGGGACAGGAGGCGTCCACAATCCAGGGATGGGGATGGGTGGCGGCGCCGAAAGGGTCGGCGCCGTCTGCGCAGAAACTGTGCCAGTAGGCTACGGCGAAACGAAGATGATCCTTCATCTTTTTACCGCCTACCATCTTTTCCGCGTCGTAATACTTGAACGCCAGAGGATTGTCGCTCTCCGGGCCTTCATACGAGATCTTTCCGATACCGGGGAAGTACTCTTTACTTCCCACAAAATAATCCGACATGGTTTGTTACCTCCAAATTGTCGTTGCGGCCGTGAACAGGCCTATATATAGAGAGGACTTAACGCCTCTAGATACCGTGAATAGCCGGCGTACGCCGTGTTGTACGCCGCCGCCGACGGGGGATCCGGGTTGACCGTAACCCCGCCCTCAAGAGCGATGTGGGCGTCCACCAGCGCTTCTATCGACGCGCCGGGATTGGCCTGTTTTTCAAGAACCCAGAGCGCCTGTATCGCCCCGCCCATAGCGGCGGCCTCTTCGTTTGAAGGAACCCGCACCGGCAGGTTCATTACATTGGCGGCGATATTTTGCCACAGGGGGCTTTTCGCGCCGCCGCCGGCCAGCCGGATCTCCTTCGCGGTATACCCCAGGCTGTTGAACCCCTCAAGGCCGATGCGCATACCGAATATAGCCGCTTCCAGGGCGGCCCGGGCGATGTTTTCCCGCGTAAAGTTAGCGCTCGTAGCGCCGTTGAGACTGGCCCGGCCGTTGGGGAGGTTTGGGGTGCGCTCGCCGTTGAAGAAGGGGAGGACCACCAGGCCGCCGGCGCCTATGGGGGCCTTGGCCGCTTCTCCGTCGAACTCCTTCACGCCCAGCCCCAGGAGGGCGCGGAATTCCTCGCTTGCGACAGTGCAATTCATAGTACAGAGCAGGGGCAGCCAGCCGTTGGTGGACGAACAGAAGGCCGCAAGGTTCCCGGCGGGGTCCACCACCGGGACGGCGGAAAAGCCGAACAAGGTCCCCGATGTCCCGAGGCTCATGGTGAGGGAGCCGTCCCGAACCGCCCCCGTACCAATAGCGCCCATCATGTTGTCCCCGCCGCCGGCGGCCACTATCGCGCCCTGAGGAATTCCGAATCGCCGGGCCGCCGCCGCGGACACCGTCCCCGCGCTTTGGTCTGAGGGAATGAGTTTCGGCAGACACCCGGCGACCGCCGGGTCTATAAGGCCGGCGATCCTGGCGGACCATTCCCGTTTCCGGACATCCATCAGGGCCGTCCCTGAAGCGTCGCCGTATTCGGCAACATACTCCCCCGTAAGAAGGAAGTTGATGTAATCGTGGGGAAGGAGGATGTGTTTGAGTTTGGCAAAGGCTTCCGGTTTATGGTTCTTGAGCCATTGCACTTTGGGGGCGGTATAGCCCGGCCTCATAGGAAGCCCGGTTTCGGCTATCAGCTTGTCCTCGCCTCCCGCCGCCGCGGTGAGCTGATTACATTCAGCGGCGGTGGACGTGTCACACCAGAGCTTCACGTTATACAGCGGCTTGCCGTCCGCGTTCAGGGGAACCAGGCTGTGCTGGTGTCCGGATACGCCTATGGCGGCAATAGTCCCCCGAACATCCGCGGGAATTTTGCCGAAACATTCTTGTAAGGCCGCGTCGTACCATTCGGCTTTTTGTTCCCTTGTACCGTCGTTTTCCGCGATCATGTCCACCTGAGCCTGGGCCCGCGCGGCTACAGTTTTCTTTTCATAGTCATAGATAAGGACTTTACAACTTTGAGTCCCCAGATCAATTCCGCATATCGTTTTCATGGCGTTCTCCTCATAAAAAGCAGTATACCGGCGATCTCGTCCTTTCCTCCATACGTGATATTGACGAAACATATCTATTATTGATATTTTGCGCTATGCGGATCAAAGATGCGGTGTATGTTTATAAACTGGCGGGAGGTAACAAACTCGCCTGGCACGGCCGCTATCATGCCCATAATCCGGGAGATTACGAAGTTCACTTCTTTATTGAAGGAAGCGGCGCCTTCCGGCTGAACCGTTCCACCTATACCATCCTGGGGAACCAGCTTTTCCTTACGAAACCCCGGGAATTTCACTCGATATTACCCGGAGCGGTACGACGCCCCATCAGCTATTACGCCGTGCTTTTTGAGCCGGACCCGGAAACCGAGGGGGAACTTCTCGCCCTCATTTCCGGCCCCCGGAACTACCGGGGAGTTCCGGCGGAACGGCGGGACCGGTTTCTGATCGAGGAAGTCCGCCGTCTGGCGGGGGACGCGTCTGGGGGAAACGGCAGGGCGGCGGAATATCTATTACTGAGCTTGCTGTACCGCTGGTTCGGCGGAGCGGGGGGGCCGGATTCCAGGCCCCCCCAGGAAAATAAAAACGAATATGTAGAACGGGCCTTGGGAGTCATGGAGCAGTCGGTACGGGTGAAATTCAATGTGGGGAAATTTGCGGATCGGCTTGGGCTGTCGGAAGAACACTTTATCAGGCTTTTTCATAAACACCTGGGGATTTCTCCGTTTCAATACTTCACCCGCCTCAAGATAGAAGCCGCGTCTTCCTTTTTAGTAGACACCACCCTTAAAATTCAGGATGTAGCGGATCGTTTCGGCTTTGAAACCCCCTTTCATTTTTCCCGGACGTTCAAGAAGTGTACCGGGCTTTCGCCCCTGGAATACCGCCGTACTTTCAGCCGGACCGCCGCCCCGGCGCGATTCCCCCTGTAAAAATTTTACCCTGCGTAAGTCTAATTCTTGTATAGATTTAGGCTTGCACTATGCCTATGCAGGATTCTGGATGGCTTTTGAGCTTTGAGGCAACGCGGATGATTGACATACTGGCGCTTTTTGGTTAAAATAACCATGTCTAAAATATTTTACGTGAAGCGAGGTTTTAAATGGCTGTACCTAGGGCGAAAACATCAAAGGCCAGGACCCGGCGTCGGCAATCTATTAATATGAAACTTACCGCACCTAATCTGATTGAATGCAGTACGTGTGGAAACCGGGTTTTGCTCCATCGGGTATGTCCAAAATGCGGTTTTTACCGGGGTAAGCAAATCATTAACCCCGAATCAAAAGTTTAAGGACTAACAGTGAGGAGTTTTCGTGATGGAAGAACTATTAAATGATGAGCTGTTTGAGAAAATGAAACGGTTGATTTCCAATAAACTGGAAATTGATGAAGGGAAAGTAACCCCTGACGCTTCTTTTCGCCAGGATCTTGGTGCGGACAGTTTGGATACCTATGAACTGGTCTACGCTATAGAGGAGGAAATGGGCATATCCATACCCGATGAAAAGGCCAATGAGTTTGAAACCGTTCGGGATGCCTACAACTATATTAAAGAATCCCAGCAAAAGTAACGGTACCAGCCAAAGGCCGGTTCAACAGGTGGATTCCGAGCGGAAAAAGGTCTTAAATTCCTTTCAGAAAGCCGCCGGAATCCGATTTAAGAATCTGTTGCTTTTAAATTGTTCTTTTATGCACCGTTCTGTTGCTAACGAGTCCGGTTATAGAGGAAATAATGAACGCCTTGAATTTTTAGGGGACGCTGTTCTGGGCGCGGTTATCGCGGAGTTGCTTTATAGAAAGCTGGCCGATAAACCGGAAGGTGAGCTTGCAAAAATAAAGTCGGTGGTAGTTTCTGAAAATATTCTTGCTGGAGTCGCCCGGACGCTTCAAATTGACAGCCTCCTCTTGCTCGGTAAGGGTGAGGAGTTTTCAGGGGGCCGGCAGAAGAGCGCTATCCTTGCGGACGCCATGGAAGCTCTTATAGGTGCTGTGTACCTTGATTCCGGGTATAAGGCGGTTTTTGGTTTTGTGAGCCGGTGGATCGGCCTAGAGATAGACCGGGTTCTGGATAACCGGCATCATCGGGACTACAAATCTCTCCTTCAGGAATTTACCCAGCGTATGTACCGGAATTATCCTGTTTACTGTCTCATCAAGCGGAGCGGTCCGGATCACAATCATCTGTTTTGGATAGAAGTTCGGGTAAATGATCAGACCTTTGGTCCGGGCATGGGGAAAAACAAAAAAAGCGCCGAGCAGGAAGCCGCCAAAATAGCCTATGAAAATTTAGCGAAAGACACGTTTGAAGCGGGGAATATAAACGATTAGCGGAACGGCGAATTTCAAGGCTGCTTCCTCAAAACTGAAGTTTTGGGGAAGCCTCACAAACATGGCGAAACAGTAAAATATGGAGAATAGGCGGAGCGCGAAAAACTACGCCCCGCCCACAGCGGGCCTATTCAAACGACAGAACAACCTTACGGATACTGGGGTCTCCCCCGTCAACCATCTTAAAGGCTTCTATCGCGTCGGCAAAGGGAACCACATGGGAAACCGCCCCGTCCAGGGAGATCTTCCCCGCTTTTAACGCGGCGATAACTTCCCCAAAC
>JAIRSS010000150.1 GCA_031255315.1 Spirochaetaceae bacterium | reverse complement strand
AGTACGCGGCGGAGATGGACGCATACTCCGCGGAATGGCGGGCCTGGGACCGGCGGATTCAGGAGCGGCGGGCAAACGATCCCGGCGTAAGCTGGGAAACCCTTAACCGCGAATGCGGGGAATGCCCCTGGCCCCAGCCCGCGGGGAGGAAAAGCCCCTACCGCCCGATGAATCTTTATGGTTCCATGATACGCCGCGTAGCGCCTTACGGCTTAAAAGGTTTTTTGTACTATCAGGGTGAAGAGGACGAGGGCCGGGCGGAAGATTACGGGGAACTGATGTGCTGCTTAATCGATCAGTGGAGGAGCGACTGGGAAGACGATACCCTCCCGTTCCTGTTCGTGCAGCTCCCGATGTACGCCTCAAGAAAAGAAACAGACGCCGGGACGATAACGGAAAACTGGCCGGTATTACGGGAGAAACAGTACAAAGTATCCCGCATCGTGGCAAACACCGGCATGGCGGTCATCATTGACCGCGGCGAATTCGACAACATTCATCCCCTGGACAAGCAGAGCGTGGGCTTCCGCCTCGCGCTTCAGGCGCTGGAAAAGGTATACCGGAAGCCGGTTGCCGCAGACGGGCCGGTTTTTTCCCATACGGTGCGGGAGGGAAACGCGCTGCGGGTATACTTCGCCAATGCGGGGGACGGCCTCGAAGTCCGGGGGGAACCGACGGGTTTTGAAATAGCCGGCCCTCACGGCGCGTACCGCCCCGCTTCCGCGCTTATAGACGGCGGAACCGTGCTTGTGTCCGCCGGGGGCGTTGAGGAGCCTGAACTGGTGCGCTACTGCTGGGTAAAGTACGGCCCCGCGCCGTTTTTCGCCAAAAACGGTCTCCCTGTTATGCCCTTTAGAAGCGGCGGGCGGTAACCGGCGCTTGTCATACTTGCACGCTCCGCGTCCGCTCAATCGCGGCGCGATTCGAGAAGCTCCTGTACCGGTTCCTTCCTATTTACGGATACATTCTTATACGGTGGTCTCAATTTGTGAAAGAGCCGCTACGCGCCTGGTATTAGACTTCCGGGGAATAAAACCCGTCTTTCCAATTAAACCGGCTCGTATCAGGCAAGGGGCGCCCGGTACTCAGGGCGTTCATGATGTTCCGGTAGTCTTTTTTCCGCAACGGCGGCCCGGAAAAATCCAGGATGAAGCGGCGGAACCCCGCCGCTTCCAGGAAGGGAACTTTATCAACAATAGAATAGGGCTTTTCCGGTATCGTCAACGAACCTTCGCCGCTGGAAATCAAGCGGAACCGGGCGTCCCTGCCGTCCCGGAATTCGCCGAAATCATAGAGTCCGCCCAGGTCCGCCCTGATACGGAACAGCCCGGGGTAGGAAAAGAGCGTAATAAAGGTCAGCGCCCGCCGTCCGGGACTTACCGTTTTTTCCAGGTTCTGACGGTTGTTTTCCGGCGGCGAGATCATCGCGTCCACCCCTAATGACGCGACTGCGGCGTTGGCCCAGCGGTTGAACTGATAGAGGTAGGGTCCGGCAATCAGGGCGGGCGGGGGAACCCGCTGTTTCGCCGGTTCAGGCGGCGCGGCGGCTTTTTGAAGGGCCTTCCGAAAATACGAAAGGTGTCCCAGGTTGTTTACCACAAACTGATAATATCCCTTCTCCCGGAGCGCCCGGATTTCCTCATCCAACGCCGCTTCCTGAGCCTGGGGAAAGAAGGGGTCCAGGACCAGGATGATTTCTCTGGGGCTAAACGGCAGCGGGGGCTTGGCGGTGTCCAGCAGGCGGGCGGCGTTTTTCCGGGTCAGTTGCGCCATGACCCGAACCGGCCGCACCGATTGCAGGATGAAAAGATCCTCGATCCGGGAAACCGCGCCGTAAACGCCTTCGGGAAACGGGGGCTTCTCCGCCTTTTTCAGGGGCGGCAGGTTGATTTCCGGGGCCTTTTCCCTGCCGGGTTCCCGCCTGAACCCTTCGGACCCCCGGATTACCGCTGGATAGCGCCTGGACATACGCCGGGTCTGTATGAGGTAAACCGAATCCCCCGGCTCGAATCCTTCAGGAATAGATACCCAGACCCCCGGGCCGCTTCCGGTTCCCCCCAGACCGTTGCGATCCGCCTCCTCTACGGCAATGAGCTTGTGGGCCTTCCGCTCCGTATCGTTAAAGCGGTGGAGCCGCACCGAGTCCCCCGGACAGGGCCGTACCGTTCCCGCCGGGAGGAGCCCCCTGCGGTTGTCCCCGCTTCCCTTCACTTTGAGGAGGGTCCCCAAGGGAATGCCCGTACCGCCGTCCTGGTCCGCTTTCAACCAGTCCGCGGGGCTGGAGACGGACCCGGTAAAATAGAACACCGTCTTTTGCCGGGCGAAGTCGCCTTTAAGGATGGCGAGCCCTTCCTGTATACTCTTTTCCCTGTTTCCGGGAAGCCCGTCTATGACCTTTCTGTACGCCGAGACCACCGCTCCAACGTATTCGGCGCTTTTCATCCTTCCTTCAATCTTGAAAGAGTTGATCCCTAGATCGGCCAGCGCGGGAACCTGTTCCAAAAGCTGTAAATCCGCGGGGCTGAAATAATACCCGCCCCCGGCGTCCCGCCGGTAAAAACGGCGGCAGGCTTGGGTACACTGTCCGCGGTTCGCGGATTTCCCCCCCAAATAGCTGGAAAAGAGGCAAAGCCCGGAAGCGCTGACGCAAAGAGCGCCGTGTACGAATATCTCAAGCTCCATGTTGGTTTTGCCCCGGATGTCCTGAATTTCGTCAAAAGACAGTTCCCGGGCCAGCACCGCCCTGGAAACCCCCTGCTTGGAGAGAAGGTTTACGGCCCGGGCGGAAGCGATATTCATTTGGGTGGAAGCGAGGATCTTTAGCCCGGGGAAATTATCATGGGCCATCCGCAAGGCCCCAAAGTCCTGAACGATGATTCCGTCCGGCCCCAAAATGGACAGGTACTTGAGGAATTGGTACAGGCGATCCGCTTCCCGCTGTTCAAAGACCGTGTTCACCGTTACGTAGACTTTCCGGCCCATTCGGTGAAGGCTGCGCAGCGCCCCCTCAAACTGGGAGTAGGTAAAATTAGCGCTCCGCATCCGGGCGTTGAAGTTTTTGAGTCCCAGATATACCCCGTCGGCCCCTTCACCTGCCGCCGCGTCCAGGGCTTCGGGCGATCCCGCCGGGGCCAGCAATTCAGGGTGTTTCACCGCGGACTCCTCGAAAAAAATGACCGTGCCATAATTTGCCCAGTATACGGAATCGGCAAGCCCGGTACAAGCGGGATTACAGGGCCTCACCATTAATCCAGCCGAAAAGGGGCCGGTTCCTCGTAGGCTGCTTAGACGAAAAGGCGGGGATGAGGTCCACAGATTAACCGGACTAACCCGGACGGTTGTTCAAATCCACCGGATCACAGACGCTCGTCCGCCTCATCAGTACCGCCTTGTATGTCGGCGGCGGCGGTTTCAAATTAGCGCCGTCCGGGCCCCCGGCAGCGGCTGCATCCCAAAACATGCACGTGGGAACGTCCAGGCTTGTCAAACATCCGGGCAAAGAGTATTTCGTCTGTGGTAAGATGCGTCCCGCAGACCGGACATTTCCGCTTTCCGCTCCACCGTCCCTCAAGGCAGTGGGCGCATCCTTCAATATGCATTAACCTACCCCGGCCATTCCCCGGATCGGGAAAGACCGATGATTTTACGAGCCCTCCCGGCGGCAACAGGAGGCCGCAGACCGGGCAGCTTCGCGGCGAACCCGCGCCTCCTTCCCGTAGAACTTCGGGTTCCGGCTTATAACGCCGCTTCCCCAAGCCGCCGCCCCTTTCCGCTCCCTCTCCGTTCCGCCGTTTTCCAGTCCGGAAAAACAGGGCGAACCCAAACCACAGGAGGACGAAACCAATAACTATAAGGACAAATAATTGAAGACGTGAATCCAAAACAGGCTCCTGGCAGTTTGGCGCGCTTCGCGCTTAAAATCCCAAAAAATCGCCTTACAGTCGATTTTTTACCCAGCAAACTTCGTCGGACCGAAGGTCCGCAGCAGACCGGATAATCGGGATTTTTGCGTTGCTGAGGGCGCAAAAATCCACAAGTGCAACAGGTTGCTAGCCATCCC
>JAIRSS010000091.1 GCA_031255315.1 Spirochaetaceae bacterium | reverse complement strand
CCCACATGACCGGGCGGTACGGTTATCACCATGCGGTCAAAAAACACCAAGATAAACAAAAGCGCCAATACTATATACGTGCTCAGGAGCAATATAATATTGCGCGCCTTTTTACTCATGGTGTTGTCCCGCTCCGGCATCAGAACATTGCCGTTTTCTGCTTCCCGGCGATGAAATCCCCTAATTTTTCACGGGCTTCCTTGATTCCTTCCTCAAACCATTGGGCAAACGCATCGGTATTGGCTTTGAGGAATCCATCACCTGAGTCAAAATAACAGAAAAACATATGCCCAACCGCGTAGGTCGTAATTCCATGCAAAGCCGGACCCGTTAAGGCCGCAAGGGGAAGCCCTACCAGCGGAACATTCAACAGACCCTTCGCCAGAACACCTGAACCGCCACTACCCGCCAATCCTCCCAAAACCGACGTTATAATGTTCTTTATCCAGTACTTATCCGTCTTCAAAGTGTACATATCAGGATTCGACTTAAATTCTTCCTTGCACAAACTGGCTATGGATTGAACCATGGAAATTTGGATAGCCGTAGTCGAAATTAGATTTAGACCCGGAACCGGCATAAACCCCAGGCCGGCCGCAAGCAGGGCCCTGTTTTTGATGATCTGTTTCAGTGTATTCTTTTTCGGGTCGCCAATATTGCTCGACTTGTTAGCCTGGCCCTTCACCGTAGTCTGGGGTGTCTTATCATCATTGGACATTTTAATACCTCCGATTCATATTAGATAAATACAGGCCGGATATTACGTGAACATAACTCTCAACCGTGTAATTATTATAAATCTTATGGAAAGGTATGTCAATACGTCTTTTTTTACATCGGAGCCTGTTCCGGGGATTTTTCACTTGCACCGAATCAACAACCCCGCCCTGAAGGGCGGGGTATGAAACCCTTCGCTACAAATCAAACAGCGACGGCCCCTGGCGCTGTTTAGTTGTCCGGGAGGATCGGGAAACAGCAATGTGACTGCCGGAGAAGATTTGTTTCCATATATAAATCTGGCTCAGAGCTTCCATAGGGCTCATGCGATCCGGATTCAGCGCGGTAATATTTTCGATAAAACGCTCGTAACGTTCGTCCTTCACTTTTACCTGGACAGGCGGCGGGATGTCGAAGGAAGGTATTGACTCAATGGCCCGTTGAATTGAACCCGGAGGTTCGCCCAACGTACGCCCCCGTTCCCGGAGGCGCTCCAGGATGCGCCCAGCCCGGGAAACAACACGGACCGGAAGGCCGGCGAGATGGGCAACGTGGAGGCCGTAGGATTCGGTGGAAGGGCCCTCCTTGAGCTTACGCAAAAAGACCAGTTCCCCCCCCTGTTCAAGGACTTCCATAGAGCGGTTCGCCATACGCTGGTGGGTAAGTTCCGAAAGTTCGTGGTAATGGGTGGCAAAAAGGGTACGGCATTTGATGTGGTCCAGCAGTTCTTCGCTCACCGCCCAAGCAATGGAAAGGCCGTCGTTGGTTCCGGTTCCCCGCCCTACTTCATCCATTATAATCAAGCTCCGGTCCGTAGCGGTACGGAGGATGTAGGCGGTTTCGTTCATTTCCGTCAGAAAAGTCGATTCTCCCCGGGCCAGATTGTCCGAAGCCCCTACCCGGCAGTAGACGCGATCAACCATGCCTATATCGGCTTCCCGGGCCGGGACAAAACTCCCCATCTGGGCCATGATGGTGATGAGCGCGGTTTGACGCAGGTACGTGGATTTGCCCGCCATATTGGGGCCGGTGATAAGGACGAAGTAAATCCCGTTCCCGTCCAGAAGCACGGTGTTGGGGATAAATTCTCCCGGAGGAAGATGCGCCTCTACTACCGGATGCCGGCCTTCCTGGATATGGGTGAAGTTCCGGCTGTCCACCCGGGGGCGCACCCAGCCCCGCACGACGGCGGATCGGGCCAGGGATTGGGCGGCGTCAATCTCCGCAATACGCTGGGCGGCGATGGAAAGTTCGGGAATGAGCGTCTTGGCCCGCTCCCGTATTTCCAGGAACAACTGCTTTTCCAATTCTATGATCTTGTCCGATGCGCCGTTAATATCCGATTCCAGGGCGGCAAGGCGGTCGGTAGTGAACCGTTCCCCGGAGACGACCCCTTGGCGGCGGATAAAATAAGCGGGAACCTTGGAAAGATGGTTGTTGGTTACTTCAAAATAATACCCTATAAGCCGGTTATACCGTATTTTAAGGCTCGAAATCCCTGTGGCTTGCCGTTCCTCCTCAAGGTAATCCCCCAAAAGCTGCCGGCCGTTATCCCTAAGACGCTTATACTTATCCAGTTTTTTGTTGAACCCGTCCCTGATAAGGTTGCCTTCGGTTAAGAGGGTGGACGGCTCCTCGGCAAGACTGTTATCCAGCAGATCCCTCAAGGCCATAAGGTTCGTGAACGCGTCATCCTTCAGATTGGACTTTTCCGGATCGGATTTTTCCCCGGCCCCCGGAACAGGAGAAACCCCTGAGGGCGTTTCACAAACCAGGGGAAGTTCCCGAGTAACGTCTTCCAGGAATTCGAAAGAGGTAAGGGCGCTTTTCACCGAAACCATGTCTTTGCCGTGGGCCTTGTCCATAGCCAGGCGGGAACAGAGGCGTTCCAAGTCCGGGGTTTTGCTCAGAATATCCCGTATAAACGAAAGGCATCCCTGATCCCGGTAGAGGGTTTCCACCATGTCAAGCCTCCGGTTTATCCGGTCAATATCCCGCAGGGGATGGAGGAGGCGCCGTTTAAGAAGCCGCCGGCCCATAGCGGTATGAGTTTCATCCATCGTTTCAAGGAGGGAAAACTTGATATTCCCGTCCCTGAGATTATGGACAAGTTCCAGATTCCGCATAGATGATTCGTCTATGCCTACATAGTCCGTATCCCCATAGAGGGAGAGAACTCTGACATGGGGGATGAGGCTCTGGGCCGTATCGTCAAGGTAATCCAGCAGGGCGCCGGCGGCAAGGATCTCCGGGGAATCGTCCACAAGGCCGAAACTCCTCAACGCATAGGCGCCGAACTGTTTTTCCAGCCGTTCCCGGCCCCGCTGCTGGTCGAAAAGCCAATCCGCCCAGCGGTTTACCACGAGAGACGTCCTCTCCATGACGGCCTCCGCCAGAGCGGGCTTTTCTTCCAGCAGGGATTCCTGGACCACTATCTCCCGGATCTGAAGCCGTTCCAGTTCTAGCCGAAGCCGTTCCTCCGCCCCCTCAAAGGGGAATGCTGTGGCATGGAAGTCCCCGGCGGAAAGATCGATATAGGCAAGGGAGACGAATTTGGAGGTGGAGGCGAGAGCCGCCAGGTAGTTGGAACTTCCCGTATCAAGATAATCCTCGTCTACCGTGGTTCCCGGAGTGATCACCTCCACGACCTTACGCTCAATGACCCCCCGCCCTTTGGCCGGCTCGGAGATTTGTTCGCAGACGGCGATCTTTTTGCCGAGTTTCAGAAGCCGGGCAATATACGACCGCACCGCGTGATAGGGGACCCCGCACATAGGGAGTCCATTGCGGCTTGTCAAGGTGAGATTTAACAGGGCTGAAACTTCCAGCGCGTCCTCGGCGAACATCTCATAAAAATCTCCAAGACGGAAGAATAAGACGTTCCCCTGATTTTCCTGTTTTATTCGCCTGTATTGATCGAGCATCGGGCTCGAATCCGCAGAACTGATAACTCCTCCTTACCGTCCTGCTTTGGCCAACAAGTTATTAATCAATTTTTCAGTAATATCAACCGTTGGGCTATACCAAAGTATGCCGGCATTTTCTTTATTTAAAACCATACTGTACCCCTCGCTTTCCGCGATAAGCCGGATTTCATTGTATATCTGATCCAAAAACGTCCCCGATTGGGCCAGCTTGCTTTTTTGATCGTTAAGTTCCGCAGTCTTAATCCGAAAGTATTCTTTTAAGTATTCGGATTTCCGGAAAATATCGTTCTCCAGCCTGAGCGAGCGGGCCTCATCGCCGGCAGCCGAAGCATCCAACTGGGCGCTTTGGAGGGACTGGATTTCCTCCTTCATCCGGTCTACATCCGCCTGGATTCGGGCGCTCCGTTCTTCCCATTCCCGCACCGCCCGGGAATCCCGGAAAAAAGATGAATACACCTTGGGCAGGTCCACTACCGCAAAACGGGTAAGCTGCTGGGCTTCCATAGAACGCCCCAGCAGGACAAATAAAAAACAAATCAATGCGCCGCGTTTCATCACAATTAACACCTTATACTAATACGTAGCGAGTGTAAAGGAAACTACCAAGTCAAATATTCCGATAGCCCCCTTCTCCCATTTCACGCCGCCGTCCTCAATGCGGAAACGCCGGGCGAACTGCAATTTGAGGGGAAATTGGGGTATGGAGAGGCGGGGTCCGAATCCGAAGCTGAAGCGTAAATCCTCCGCCGTAAAATTATGAAAGAAATCATAGGGCGTTTGCGTTTTGGCCGCCGCATCGAAGAATAGGTCTAAAGAAAGTATCCCCGGAAAGAAGGGAAACCGCAATTCCGCCCAGCTTTCCAAAAGGGCGTTGCCCCGGTTCGTCCGCTCACCCGACCAGCCCCGTCCAGTGAACATACCGTCCACCGAGAGCTTGTTCGCATTTTCAATTTCCGGGCTTTGACGGCCCGGCTGGGGCAGGATAAAGGAAACGCCGCCGTGTACGCCGAATACGGTTTTAAAACTATAGGTGTCCGTTATAGGCAGATTAAGGAGTGTAAAGAAGACTTCAGCTTTCGTATCGGTCCTGAAATAGTGTTCGCGTTCTATGGGGAGTATGCCGTAGTATCCCACCCGCTGAATGCCGTAATATCCCCTGGAGGGATCATAGTAGATATCCCGCTGATCCAGGGAAACCGCCGCCCAAAAGGACAAGGCGGGTACAAACCGGCTGTTCCGGTCCCGCAACACGGGATCAAAAGCCATCTGGAGAGAATCATCGTATTTATTTTGTATCCATCCGGTCCTGATCCCCCCGTTGAGCCCTAAATTCCCCAGGCCGGTAAGCCAGCGGTAACCGGTGGAAAAGCCCAGGGAAAAGCTGAGTTGGTCGTAGGACATCAAGTATTCTCTGGCCGGGGTTTTATTACGGCTTACATAGTCGTCATAGGAAGTAAAACCGGCGGGATAGGCGTCGTCTTCATCGCCGTTAAAAAGGCCGTTGGACATAAAAGCAAGACGTTTGGTATGCTGAAACGTAAAGTCAAACCCGCCTGACAAGGGCAGGCCGAAGATCCACCGCTGGGTATAGGAAAGGGACAAGGTTTGAGTATCCTGATTCGCGTTAATCTCCCCGCTCACCATGTTTCCGTACCCGAAAAAATTCCGGTCGGTGAATTTGAAAAGCCCCGATAGGGGGAAGGCATCGGGATCCGTACTGCCCGACCAGGTGATCCCCAACTGAATATCGGTAGTGAGCTGTTCCTCCACATTGAAAACAAGATCCATCAGGTTGCCGGTGCTTCCCGGCAGCGTATCGGGCGCCACCATGGAGAAGTACTGAAGATTATAGAGGTTTCTCATTCCTTCCAATACTTTGGTTTTGGAAAAGATGTCTCCGGGCTCCAGGGGAATTTCTCTCAATATCACCGCATCTTTGGTTTTGTTATTCCCTACAACGAGGATCCGTTCGATATGGGCTCTGCCCTGTTCCACTATCGTTATGTGGTACGAAATACTGCCGGCCTCAGGATCCCGCCGGGGCTCCGGGGTTATGGTGTTGAAGATATATCCGTTTTCGTAGTACAGATCCGCCACCCGCTGCATATCCGCTTCCACCCGCCGGGCGTTTACCGTGTCTCCTGGTCTAGAATAAATCAAATCCCCAAGCTGTTCGGTTGAAAAGATCCGGTTGCCTTCAAAGGTAACTCCGCCGAAATTGTAGATTCGCCCTTCATATATCCTGAAGGTGACGGACATGACGTTGTTGCCTTTTTCGTCTTTATGAGCGTCCCGAATCACGTCGGTTACTTCGGCGTCTATATATCCCCGGTCATGGTAATACTGGGTAACGGCGGCCCGGTCAGCGACAAGTTTGGCTTCTTGAAACGCGCCGTCATTTAAAAGGCCTTTGATTTTTAAGGAAAGCCGTCCTCTGAGCGCCCGGTCCGAGAAGACGGCGTTTCCCTCAAAATTAAGGGCGCTTATCGTTACCTTATCCCCTTCGGTAACAAAAAAGGTAACGATGATGGTTCCATCCCGGCCCTCCTGAGTTTCGGAGCGGATACGAATATCGGGATACCCCTTTTCCAGGTATTTGTTGGCCAGGGCCGTCTCATCGGCTTTAAGTTTAAGCTGGTTCGCCACGTCGTTCACTTTAATGGTGATCGCGTCCAAAAGCTCGCTGCGGCGAAGGCCGCTGTTGCCCACAAAATTTATCCGGGAAACGGTAGGCCGTTCAGTAACCACAAAGCGGATCACCACCTCCGTACCGGTTGAATCCGCCGGTACCGCGCTGGGAGCTATCGTTTCAAAGTATTCCAGCGCGTAAATTCGCCCCTGAAGTTCCCAGAAAACCTCATCGGAAAAGGCCCGGCCCAGGAACGGCTCAATGACGCCGTCCAGTTCCGATTTTTTGACATGGTTGAGCCCTTCAAAAATTACGTTTCGTATCGGTTTGTCCAAATACCATTCCCCGGATTCCTGGGCAAATACTGACCCCGCCGTTAACAGGATGCAAACCGCCGCTCGTACAAAACCTAATCTTTGTGCAAGACCTAAACTTCCGCGCATCTAAACTCCTTCTGAATTAAAACAGCCATCTCCACGTCAATGTGAACGACGCGTCAAAAAATGTCTGATAGTTGAGGGGTGAGACATTCCATCGGATATCGAATAAGGGGCTGCGGAGTTCTATACCCAGATCCGCCTCAAAGGTATACCCCCCCATTTCCAGGTTATTCTCATCATACTGCAATAAAACACTGCCCTGAACAAACATATCTGAACTAACGTACTTACCAAAGAAAACAGCGGTATTATCAAAATAGTTACCCCTCCTCTCATTGTCAATCGGGATCCATTGAGAGGCAATGAAATTTTGCGCGATGGGAAACCGGAAGCTGAACATATCCAGGCCGGTAACGTTGCGGATTATCCGCTCCAGCGGGCGGAACACGACGGATTGGGACAAGAAATCAACGCCTGAAAATACGATGTTCTGGACTCCCACCCCTTCCCCGCCTTCCGCGGGGAGGCCGGTCAGGTTTTGCCCCAAGAGGGAGAGAATTTCAACCTGGGAAAGCGGAGGGCTGGCCTCAAACCGGGGGGTGAACGACCTCAACGGGGCGTTGTCCACGATCAAAGAAATGGTAACCGGCTCGTCGTCAATACGGTCCCGCGTTTCCGCCCGTACGGTAAGCCGGGGATCAAACTGGATCTCGTTTTCGTTAAACGAAAGGGTCCCCTCGCGAATATAAAAACTTCGCTGCCCGTAAAACAGGGAGCCGCTCCTAATGTCAATATCTCCGTTGATAGAAAACCGGCTGGTTTCGGAATCGCTCGTGATTTTTACCACCGTCCCGGCCGCGGCGGAGGCCTGCAACAAGGGATACTCCGCCGTAGGCCAAAAAAATTCCACTTTTCTGCCGGTGGTCAGGGTAAAATCCGTAATGACCCCCGTAATGTCCGTCATAGACTGGTTCATGGCGGCGTTGATTCCCTGGGCGTCCAGGATGATTTCCGTATCTTCTCCCAATATATTTCCGAGAAGGTGCAGCCGGGAATCTTCCACAAACACATTCAGGAAGCCCGACGCGCCCCCGTGGGCGACGACCCCCAAAATTTCAAAATCAAAGGGAACGGAATATTCCGGAAGAACGGTAATATCTATGCTGAAGGTGTTGGGAATCCACCGGTCAAACCGGAACCAGCCTGAAACCTCGCCGTATCCCGTTCCCGCAGGCACAATGATAGGGCCAAAATGCATTTCATTCCCGTCAAGAACCACGTTTATAGGGGCCGGCCCAAGTTCCGCGCCCATATACTGGGGAATTTCAAGGCGGACGCTGTTTCCCTGGGCCGTCCCGAAGAATTCCGGGTCTCCCACAGACCCCCGTATATCTATTGAACCGTTAACCATGCCGCCGGTAAGGGCGACTACTTCCTTACGCGGTAAAAGACGGCCCAAGGCCGTCAGATCGACATACAGGTTTGACGCGCGGGCGTCTATCATATTGTCGGCAATAGTTCCGGTTACCGCGCCCCTGATGGGAGACGGGGAGGAAATTCCGGCGTAGAAGGCCCCCTCCCGGGTAATGCGGAACCGCATCATATCCTGGGGGCCGCCGGAAAGGGAGATAAGGGATTCGTTCCGGAAAAACACTACGCGAAAGGGTTCCGCAAGCTCCAGCGCGTCAATGCGGATACGGTCCACCGCAAAGGAGCCGGAGAAAGAATTCAGCGCCTCTCCCAGAGTACGCCAGCCCGTGAAGGGCTGGAAGTCCGCTTCCGCGGTGAAGGACCCGTCAATTTTCCGGCCCAGGGCGATTCCCTGAATTTGTCCCTGGAGCCGAACCTCAGCGTCCTGGCGGTCTAAGCGGAACAGGGGCAACTCCGCTTTAATATCCCCATAGCTCATCTGGAGATTACGGATCGTCAGATCGTCTTCCGTAAGGGACGCCTCTGCCGAAAGCGATACAAAGGCATCGTTATACCGGGCGATAAGGGACGATAGAACCGCCGTCGCTTCGTAGGATCCGCCTATCGTCCAGTGCAGCCGCCCCTCTCCGTTGGCCAGGGCGGAAGGAATGGCCGACGACACCCGCCCCAACTGCATTTCCTGGCCCGTTACGCTCACATCCACGACGCCGTCTTCGTAAATCCCTTCCAGATTATAGAATTCCTGACCCTGCGGATCCTCTACATGGAGGGAAACCGTAACGGCCGTCCGCTCCCCCTCCAGGGCGCTGTGCCAGGAAACGTCGGCATTACCAAAAAGGACCCCCCGGCCGTCGTCAAAAATGATGTTGTAAAAAGTCAGACCCTCCTGATCCGCGCGCCCGGAAAGCCGCAGGGAAGCGGATGGACTCGCCGGAGTCGCCAGTTCGTTTATTTCCAGCCGATTTAAGTCCAGGAACCAGGATTCGGGAGAGTCGTACCGCAGAGAGGATAGAAAATTTACCCGGGAAAATTGTCCGTTGAGCAGGATGGGAATGGAGCCCGCCTCGATATACCCGGAATAACCGCCGGAAGGGCTCCGGGTAATGTAGGCCGCAAGACCGTAGGAACCCTGAACGCTTAGAGATCGCTGATCCAGCACGGCCCCCTCAAACTGATAGTACATGTCCTGATAGGAACCCGCCAGGGAAAAGGCGATGTCGTTGGGATTGTGGAAGTCCACATATCCCGATGCTTCAGCCGCGCCGCCGGACAGGACGACGCGGCTTTCGTTTAATTCAAAACGCCGGTTCGTCCCGGAAACAGAGGCCACCGCGAAAAATGAACGCCCCTCCCCTTGATAGGCAAGTACGATGCGGGGCGCGTTGTACTGAATTTGCTCAAAATCGGTAGTTACGAAAATCTCCGCCGTAATCGACGTATCGGCGGCAATCGGGGACGCGAGCCCGGGAAGGGGAGGGGTTATTGCCAGGGGGCGGAACATACCAAGAATGTCGTCCACGGAAAACGTATCAAAGATTAGGCTTGCTTGAAGATGCCGGGGCTCGTAATCCAGGGAACCTTCCACGGAAAAGCTGCGTATCCTTCCCTCCCCATAGTCGTCCGCGCCGGCGAACCGCAAAACGGAAACATCGAAGGCGGCCCCCTGATCTTTCCACTGTATATCCGCGTCCAGGGCGGTAAAGAGAACCGGGCCCATAGATACGTCGTTCCCAAAGAGGGCGACCGAGCGTCCGGAGGAGATCACCCGCAGGTCCGCGTTTATCAGATCCCCGCCTGACCCGCCTCCAGAATCAGCGGAATTCGGGGCCGGGGCCAAACTGAAATCGCGTATGGTGACGCCGCCGTTTAGGGACGGGGTGGCAAATTCGACGCTCCCGGTATACCCTATCTCCCCCTGGGGAAACCCGAGGGACAGGCGGCGAAAATATGCGCGCTCTCCGTCGCCCGCTGCGGTAACGGCGTAAGAAACGCCGTCGATTGGGAAGATTTTCCCCAATTCGCCGGAAAGGTCCAGAGTATAGGAAACGCCGTCCCGGGCGGACGCCTCGAAGGACGCCGCGCCGTTAACGCTTAGGCCGAGGATGGGGGCGTACTGTTCCCAGGGACCCGACAGGGAAAGAAAAAACCGGGGGGTAAGATCCCGTCCCTCAAAACGCCCGAAAAAATACCGGGCGTTGAAGTTATACCCCAGGGAAAGGTCCCAGGAACTGCTGGCCCAGGGGCCGCGTTCCCCGTTTTTTTGAATTTCTATCTTTTCCGTATCCAGGGCGACGTCAAACTGAAGGGGCCTGAAGCTGAACCTGTCTCCGGCAACCGAGGGGACGGCTAAGGCCAGCGTTCCCTCCCTGAGCCGGGTATCCAGTTTCCCGCTGATCCTGCCGCTCATCCCCAGACTCAAGGGCTGGTCTAAGAAGGCTGCCAGGAACGCGGTTCCGTCCGCTTTGCCTCTGAGCGAGATGACGGTTCCCTGGATGGACGCTTCCAAGTTAAACCCGGAAAAGGAAAACCGGTTCCCCCCCGTTATGAGCGCCCCCCCGCCGCCCCGTATTATAAGACTCATATCCCCGGAAAAACCGGCAAGCCAATTCCCGGCGCCTTCATCCGCAGGCGCCGGGCCGGGAACGCGGTCCTCCGGTTCCCTGATCTTCGCAAGCAGGGTTTTCAATTCCCCGGCGCGGTCAAGGTCCAGGGAAACCTCCGGGCTATCCAGGCGGATTGACCGGAGGGCCCCGGCGCCCCGCCCCTGAAGGAGGCCCCAAAGGGAGAAGGAGATCCGCGCCCGGGCAAGGGAAACCAGGGGATCCTCCGCGGACCCGTAAATCCCCACGTCCCGCACGTCAAGGACGCTGAAAAGGGAAGGCCCCATAGCGGAGTATTTGATCTTCATGCCCAGGAAAGTTTCTCCCTGGGCGATAAGCTCATCCCGCAGGGCCGTCATTTTTACGAAAAAGCCCTTCTGCACGGGCCGCAGGATCACAACCGTAAGACCCGCCAGGGCCATAAAGACAAGAATAGTAGAAAGTATGCGCGTTAAACGATTGTTCTCCATGCCCGCCGCACTAACACCGGTCAACCAGCAAGGCTGTTCTATCGGTGAGGTTTTGGAACAGCCGCATATATGATACTTGTTTTATGTTCAGTTTGATCTCCGTCGTATATTACAGCCGTCAGGCCCGAGTTGTTGCGCCCCGCCGCCTCGTCCCGCCAGTTATACGATTCCCGAAGGCGCCGCTTGTTACTGTTTCCATCATAAAAAAGCGCGGGGCATAGGGCGTACCAAGCGGCCCCGCAACCGCCAACCCACAATCAGCCGATAAAGGCTTCTTCCACCGGGGACCAGGGCCCGGTGTCGCCCTTGCCGTTTTCGTAGCAGGTGGCGTAATAGGCTGGTTTCCCCTTGTCCGCTTCCGTGTGGGTGATAATCAGCGCCGTCTTCCGGTTAAATTTCATTTTGCCCAAGTCCGCGCCGGAAGCGGGCTTCTCTCCGCCCACCTGCCACGCATAGCGCACTCCGTACGCGTCCGCCGGTTTACCGGCGTCCCCGGTCTCATGGTTTATGGCCTTTACCTTATGCTCATAATGATTGCTGGAATTTTCAACCACCGTGTCGGGCTGGCTCGCAGGCGGACCGTGGATCGTCGGCGTGGCGTCCTTTGGGTGTATGCCCATGACCAATTTGGCGGGATCGTCTATTTTTTTATTGAACCGGATAGAAGAATTGGCGAAATCCCGCATAGCGCGTATTGTTTCCTTCTTCGCCTCGTCCTTGGAGAGGCGTTTCGCCGAGGAATTGTCCACTTCGTACGCGCTCCGGGCGCTTAGAAACGCGGTAATCTTTCCGCCAATATCCGTACATTCCGCCTGATCCCATCCGAAAGCGGCGGTCTGCGCCGTATCGGCAAATACCGCCGCCCATTTGTGGCATAAATCGACAAAATCCTGTTCCTTTTTGGGAATCCAGTCAGCCATATTTCTTTCCTCCTGAACTGAAACATCGTAGTCTGCAACTTCTAAACTCACTTCAACAATACTAAACCCAAGTCTAGTATTTCAAGACCCGCCTCAGGCGGCGTACAGGGGCCCCGCAACGGCGTTC
>JAIRSS010000073.1 GCA_031255315.1 Spirochaetaceae bacterium | reverse complement strand
ATGACCGAAAAATAGGTCATAAGCGGCATCACTGGCCGTGATTGCTCCTCTTTCATGGCTCCTCCAAAAAATACCATGCCAAGTATACCGCTTTCTTCCCTTTATTTTATATGCGCTGGCCCTGATGCCGTGGCTTCTTGACAACCATACAGCAGTGAAGTACGGTATGTATATGATTTCCGAAAGTTCCCGTGAGCCGGAGATGGGGTTGACCTTTGAAAAGGTCTGGGCCATGTTCCAGGAGACCGATCGCAAGTTCCAGGAGACAGACCGTCAGTTCAAAGAAACGGACCGCAAGTTCCAGGAGACAGACCGACAATTCAAAGAGACAGACCGACAGTTCAAAGAGACAGACCGTAAAATCAAAGAGACGGACCGTAAAATCAGTAAATTGGGCAGCCGAATCGGCGACCTGGTGGAAGAACTGATCGTCCCCAATATCCTGGGGAAGTTCAACCAACTGGGGTATGTTTTCGGAAAGGTAGCTCCCAATGTACGCTACGGCGATCCTTTGGGCCGTATCATCGCCGAAGTCGATATTCTGCTGGAAAACGGGGATACCGTCTTGGCGGTGGAGGTAAAAACCAATCTCACGGACAACGACGTGCGGGACCACGCGGCGCGGATGAAAAAATTGCGGTGTTATGCCGATGAACACCAGGATAGGCGGAAGCTCTTGGGGGCGGTTGCGGGGGCTATCGCCGCAGAAGAAGTAAAGGCCTTCGCCGTTAAAAACGGTTTTTTTGTGTTGGAACAATCCGGGGATACGGTACGGATCTGCGTTCCCGAAGGCTTTAAGCCCAGGGAATGGTAAGGAGTGCGGCCGGGCGGTCAAAGAAACGCGGGCAATTTGCTGCGCTTCGCGCTAAAAATCCCCAAGTGCAACAAACTGCCAGCCGCCGCTTTTTAAGCAGGATACTGAGTCTTTGTTATCCCTATAATTGAAGAGCCTGTCCCAAGCGCTGACACGCGCGAAATTTTGGGACAGGCTTGAGCAGTTTCTCAGGCTTTAAGCCTGAAGGTTTAGCCGTACGAAGCTACGGATTTCAAAAAAGTTTCAAAATCCCCAGACTGTTTCCAAATGAAGCGGCCTCTCAAAGAGGAGAACCTCCCCTATTGGCGCGGAAAAAGAAGGCCGCCTGCCTCCGGCGAGATTCCATCCTTGTGGCGGATCAATCGGCCTGCCTGTTTCGTCCGTAAGAGTAATCTCCGTTTCGGAGGGCAGGGAAAAACTCAAGGTAAGGAAATAACCCCGGGAAACAGAAGAGACCAGTTCCCCAAGTCCGGACTCAACCGCCCCGCCTCCATCGGCCAAGGTAAGAGAAAGGCGGTTCCGTCCGTTTTCCTGAGACAGGGAAGCCTTCTGCCCGGAGGCGTCTAAAAAGCGGAGAAGGGCGTCCGTATCAGTGAAAGCCAAGGCAGCGCGGTATACCGCGTCATTCCCTTCGGCGGCGGAACTGAAAGATTTCAGGGTAAGGCCGGGAATCCTGGCCGCGGTACGTTCAAAATCGGTCCTGCCGACAGGAATAGAGGGCCGCCCTTCGTTACCGTCCAGCTTTCCCAGGGATTCCAATTCACCGGCGAGCCGGTATTCCAGCCTAATGGTCCCTGAACCATTGCGGCCCAGGGTGATTTCGGCGCTAATTCCCAGGCAGGAATCCAAAACGGTCAAAACGAGGAGCGCGGCAAAGACAATCAGTACCAAATGATGTTTCATGTTAAAACTCTTCCGAATAAATCCGCATATCCTGGATACGAATCGGCGT
This sequence comes from Spirochaetaceae bacterium, assembly GCA_031255315.1. The sequence continues at coordinate 19,248 of JAIRSS010000073.1, read as the reverse complement.
TTCATCTTCAATCATCTTGAAGGCTTTATTCAATACCATTTCCCCAAAACTACGGGAATTGGAAACCAATGCGCCCCCAATATGTGCAAAGGTTAGGGAATCCTGCAAATCCACTTCGGCGGCGCTTATATGGAAACGGCCCTGGAGTTTGTCCCGCAGAGAACGGATGACGCGCCGTTTGTCCTTTATATTTTCCACATCGGGAATTTCAAATATCATCTGAATCATGGAGACTATCATACAACCGTAATCCTTACCTTCCATCTGACGAGCCGGTTTCGCTTCCCGCGCCGTCTTTCGGCGCTTCCCCGGAACCGGCTTCCGTTCCCGTATCCGCATCCCCGGCGGCGGGGGTTTCCACTTTTTCTTTTGCAACCGTGATGTTGTGAATAAGCCGTCTGATTTCGTCTTTCCGGGCGTCGGAAACCCTGGCGTCTTCCAGCAGTTTTTCCAGAGCTTCCGCGTCGGAAAACCCGTCGGTTACCGCCAGGGTAAGCTCGTTTATGCCGTCCTCGTTTTCCGAATCGGCTATTAAGAGCAGGCGCCCCAGCGCGAAGCGGACGCTGGGCTTACTGAGCTTCTGCAAGGCCCCGTCCTGGGAGGCGGCGGGAAGGGCGTTAAGCAGTTCCCGGTATTCTTCCAGGGCTTTGGCGTAAAATTCCCCTTGTTCCAAAACCTGGGCATATTCATACCGGACCTGGTTATCCGAATTCCGCTGAAGCCACTTGTCATACGTATCCACCGCTTCAGGTTTATTCAGGGTTTTCTGAGACCGGGCAAGGAGGAGAAAAGCGTCCGTATTGTCCTCCAGAGTAAACGGGTATTTTAAAAGAACCGCTTCCGCCTGTTCATATTTTTCCATAGCAAAAAGCACGAGGGCGTGGTTGTATCCGTCGTCGGCGCTCTCTGGAACCAAGGCTAAAACCCGGTTGTAAAGGGCTTCCGCCTTTTCCAACTCGCCGGTTTTTATCCGGGTATACGCGGCGGCCTTCAAGGCCAGGATGTTTTCCGGGTCCTTTTCAAGGATCCGGTCAAAAAGCCGGACGGCGTCTTCGTAGCGCCCCATTTCAAAGGCGATGCGGCCCAGATTGTATTCAGACGCGGCCTTCGTCTTATCTACAGCGTGGGCCCGGTTCAGCCACTTTTCCGCTTCTTCATATTTACCCATCTCAAGATACGCCATTCCCATAGAAAAGTATTCCTCCGCGCTGATTTCCGTACGGGAAACGCAGGAGGAAAACCAGCATACCACCGGAACGAGCAGAGAAATAAACCTATGAAGAAGGGGATGGCGCTTCATCTTTGGGTTCCCAGTACCGTTTCCTCAATTTTACGGATTTGAGCCCGGTAAAGCCGGGCGATGTTGGAACCGTAATCGGCGATAAGCTGGATGATATTCCGGGGAGCTTTCTCCTCATCCCGGCCGTTGATGCGGTCCCCGGCGTCCCCAAGACCGGGCATAATATACGCCGCGTGGTTAAGAACCGGGTCCATCCAAAGGGTATAAACTTTACAGTTTTCCAAGGCCCTCACCACCCGCAAGGCTCCCTTCAACGCGGAAATGACGTTAAAAAATTGAACCGACCGGGGTTTAATCCCCTGTTCCAGAAGATAGGTAATAACCGTAACCAGACTTCCGCCCGTAGCGTTCATAGGGTCCGCAAAGATGAGATCCCTGCCGTCAAGCTGATCCAGGTTAAAAAAAGACCGGTCCAAGTCCAGAATATACTCCATATCGTTTTCGGATTTCGAGTCGTCCCGCCGTATTCTGAACAGGGCGAAGGGAGTAACGTACCCATGGGATGAGTATTCCTGTATCTCCTTAGACATGATCATCGAGGGGAGAAGCGCCCCCCTCAGCATGACGCACATCACCGTATTTTCGATTTTAGCGTCTATATTGGGGATTTTGTGGACCGCGAAATTCTGCAGCGGCGTACTCACCGAAGTTTTCACAATAAGGTAGTTTTTATTGACCCCCAGGGTTCCGCCAAAAGCCAGCTTAAAAAGCATTTCATAGGCCCGCTGTATATAATAGACGAACTCTTCCCGTTCGGTCCGTATATCCCGCAGTTTTGCGATAAGCCGGGAAGCCTCGGCATGACTCTCATCGGGGGTTAAAAACGAATAGACATTGAGCCCTGGTTCATCTCTGCATATCTTCTGCATCATCGTCCCCATCTCGTTGAAGAGCCTGATGATGGTTTCTTCTCCCCGCCGGCGCTCCTCCGGGATGCTGCTGTCAAGCGGGCCGGAACAGGCCAGCACTTCCCGGTACAATGATTCCATTCGGAACACATTTTCCTTGTCCCTTTCGGTAAGATACCCGTCCAGGGCTTCGGCCTTCAGAATCACGTTATTCATGGGTAAATACTACATCATCTTAGCCGGATATTCCAGGGGACGATAGAATGAAAACCCAACCGCGAAGTTCCTGTTTATGCGCGAAGCGCAACAAACTCCTAAGACCGCTGCTTTGAGGTCTTTTAACCGAAGAACCGCCCTGCCGCCGATATGATCTGAAGCCCTATGCCCCGGACCGGCGTTGACGGAGGATTAATTTAAAAAGCGTCCAGATGGGATTGAAGAACGGACTGGTTGAACCTTCGTATCCTGGCCCGCATATTGGGATCGGTTCTTTGGGTAAAGAGGAACACGTAGACTTTGACGGACTCGTCCGCGCGGGAACCAAAAACGATTCCTTCGGCTTTAAGAAGGGTGCTTCCAAGTTTTACCTGTATATTCTGACAGAGGGAATTCTTTTCCAGTTCCGGGTCAGGGTTGAAAAAACAGGACAGGCCTATCACGCTGAGGTCTTTGACAACCCCTTCTATAAAGCCGCCGTTGTGGGGAATGTTGATTGACACAATAATGTCTTCCATATTGACCCGGATGTATTTTCTCCGGCCCCGGGCGTTGAGAGATTGAAGGAGGGCGTACAGTTTTCCCGCGGCGGGGAGGAAGTCGGATTTTACCACCGTGAAACCGCATGGTACGCAAACCTGGCTGGTATACTTCCGCTCCGCGGCTTCATTTTCCACAGCAGTCAGCACCCCTATCCGCACCTTTGCCGTTCCGGGGTCTTGCATAATTCCGCAGATCCATGTTTCCCAGTTTTGCGGGGATAAGCCCTCGTCAATGTTTACAAATACGATGGCGTCAGGACATTTTTTCAGTATATTCCGCAGTTTTTTATGATCGTGAATGATATATACTTCATATTCCTGCTGAACAAGTTCTTCAATTACGCCGCTTATCATCGTTTTTGACGGATAAAGAAAAAAAATCTTCTTTTCCATCACATGTATCGTATTTTCATCGCTCATAGTATCACACTTTCATAAAGTTATTTGATTTGAACCAATTCCATCTCGAATACCAGAAAAGTATTCGGAGGGATTGCGTTTCCCGCGCCCCGGTCGCCGTACGCCAATTCCGGCGGAATAACTACCATGCGCCGTTCACCCCGTCGCATGTCCAAAAGGGTCTCGTCCCACCCGGGGATTACCTGCCGGACGCCTGCCTGAAGTTCCATAGGACCGCCGTGGAAATCGGAACTGTCAAACGTTTCCCCGGAAAGGAACATCCCTGTATAACGTACTGCTACCACCGCCCCGGCCTGGGGCTTCTCTCCGGCCCCCGCTTTGAGGATGGTATACCTAAGCCCGGAGGGAGTCGTCGTTAAATCGGGATATTTAGCCGAGATTTCGGCAAGCGTCTTTTCCCGCTGGACCCGGGCCTCTGAAACCGCCGCCGCGGTTTTTTCCCGCAGCAAGGCGTCAAAAGCCGCCTGATCCGCCTTGAACGCCCCTGCTTCCGGGCCGTTGCGGATAATCGTAATCTTCTCGATTATATCGCCCTGCTTTACCGCGTCCACCACTTCCTGGCCCCGGACCACCCTGCCGAAAACTGTATGTTTTCCATCCAGCCAGGGAGCCGCCGCGTGGGTGATGAAAAACTGGCTTCCATTGGTTCCCGGACCCGCGTTGGCCATAGACAAAACCCCCGGACCGTCATGCTTCAAGTCAGGATCGATTTCGTCAGGGAAGCGGTATCCCGGACCGCCCGTACCATTACCCAGCGGATCGCCGCCCTGGATCATAAAGCCGGCAATAACCCGGTGAAAGGTAAGGCCGTTATAAAACGGCTTTTCTTTGGAGGCGTTCATTTTGCCTTCGGCCAGGGCCGCGAAATTGCAGGCCGTTAACGGGGTCTTTTGGTATTCCAGCCGGACCACAATATCTCCCTGGTTTGTGGCGATTCGGGCGAATACGCCGTTTCCCAATTCGGCTTCTTCGGCCAGGGCCGCTGGCGCTTCCCCGCCTTTCCGTGAACAATTGGTCAGATATACCAGTCCGGCCATAAGAACCACTATAATACCGCCAGCGACGCGCTTGTTAAAAATATTCATCCTTAGAACTTTTCCTTACGTAACGTTACCATATTAAACGGTCGTGAAACAATCATGCCCAGCAGAACCAGCGCGTATGCAATCCGCGCCCGCCATCCGCCGCCCGCTTAAAATCCGCCGCTTTGTAAGGCCCGGACAATCGCATACAACTGGGGCTGTTCCAAATTTTCCGGTTTTAGAACAGCCCCCGTGAATATGCCCAGACAATGACCGTGCGGGCGCTTATTCCGCCCAGGCTTCCAGGATCGCAATCCCGTTACTCGTACCGATACGGGATGCTCCGGCGGCGAGCATTTTTACCGCGTCATCGTAGGTTTTTACCCCGCCGGAAGCCTTAACGCCCATACCGCCGGGAACGCTTTTGCGCATCAGTTTGACATCCGCTTCGACCGCCCCGGCGGTGGAAAAGCCGGTCGATGTTTTTACGAAATCCGCCCCCGCTTTCCGGGCGAGTTCACATGCCAGGACCTTTTCCTCATCCGTAAGCAGGCAGGTTTCGATGATCACCTTGAGAAGGCGGCCCGTGCAGGCCCGTTTCACCGCTTCTATGTCTTCCTGAACAGCATCGGTTTTGCCGCTTTTCAGGAACCCGATGTTGATCACCATGTCGATTTCATCCGCGCCGTCTTCCACCGCGATACGGGCTTCTTCCGCCTTCGCCGCCGTGGACATGACCCCCAGGGGGAATCCGGCAACAGCGCATACTTTTACGCTGGAACCGGCTGCGAGCTGTTTAACCCGGCGTACCCAGCTTGAGTTGACGCACACCGACCAAAAACGGTATTCCCGTGCTTCCGAGCAGAGTTTTTCTATGTCCTGTTCCGTAGCGGCGGGTTTAAGCAGCGTATGATCGATTTTGGCGGCTAGTTCTTCTTTTGTCATAGTATTTCTCCTCCAGCGTTTTCGGAGGGCCGGAACGCGCCGACGCACCGGCCCCCATCCGCCAGCTCTCCCGGCGGGTTGTTCGTTTTTTGTATCGTACCGGTATCTCTCAAAGGGCCAGCCTGCAAGTCGGTCGAACACCCGGATTCAACCGCCCGGACAACGGCTTCGTTCCGGGCTCAGGTCCTGATCAGCCCAAACCAGCTTTGCGGCGGGTATACACATCGTAGAAGACCGCAAGCAGAAGAATTGTCGCCTTGACAACGTACTGCCAGTGCGCTCCAAGATTCATCAGCGACATGCCGTTGTTGATAGCCGCCATAACCAGGCCGCCGACAATAACGCCGACTACCGTGCCTATCCCGCCGGACGCGGAAACTCCACCGATATAACACGCGGCAATGGCGTCCATCTCAAACATATTGCCGGCTTGGGGCAGGGCGCTGTTCATGTAGCCGGTGGAAACAACGGCGGCAAGACCGGTCAGGCCGCCCATCATACAGTACACGGTAAAGGAAACCATTTCGGAGTTAATACCCGAAAGTTTCGCCGAACGGGCGTTGCCCCCTACCGCATAGATATACCGTCCCAAGACCGTGTTTTTCATCATATAATCAAACGCAAGAATCGTAACGCCGAGTACCGCCACGACAACCGGAAGGCCCCGGTAGGTGGCAAAACGCTGGCACAAGGCCAAAACCAGAATAGAAACAAGGGCCAGCTTTGCCGCGAACAGCGGCGCGGGAATAACCGTGAAGCTGTTCCGTTTCCTATTACCCCGTGAAACGATCTCAATGACGATAAACGCAATAACGACAACCAGGCCGATGAGAAGCGGCGTCAGGTCCACCCCGCCGACGTTCATATTCGGGAAGTAGCCGGACGCCAGTTGCTTATACCCTTCGTCTTTAAGGGATATAGGGCTGATATTGGTAATTATATAGGTCAATCCCCGGAAAAGGAGCATCCCCGCCAGGGTAACGATAAAGGCCGGAATCTGTAACTTGGCAATCCAAAACCCCTGGAACATACCGATAGCCATTCCCGCCAGCAGAGAAACGATTATCGTGGGAACTATGCCAATACCGGTGTTGTACAACATGGCGCTTATCGCTCCGACAAAGGCGCAGACCGATCCGACGGAAAGATCAATGCCGCCGATGATAATCACCTGAACCATGCCCACGGCAAGGATCAGCACATAACTGTACTGGATAAAAATATTGGTAAAGTTCCGTGAATTAAAGTTGGTTCCCCGGGTCAACACGGCAAAAATAACCATAATCAATACCAGCATCAGGAACATCGAATAACTTCTGATGTTAGTTTTAATCAATTCACCCATGCCGGTTTTCGTTTTTTTTGTATCGCTCATAGTCCTCTCCTTCATTTACCGCCTAATCTAACAGGGCAATTTGCATGATTTTTTCCTGGTCGGCCTCGCCCCGCGCCAGTTCGCCTTTGATCTTTCCTTCGTTCATCACGTAGATTCTGTCCGCCATACCCAGGGCTTCGGGAAGTTCCGAGCTGATCATGATAACGCTCTTGCCTTCCGCCACAAGGTTGTTAAGAATTTCGTAAATCTCCGTTTTGGCGCCAATATCAATACCCCGCGTCGGCTCGTCTACAATAAATATGTCCGGATCGGCGAGCAAGGTCCGGCTTACCACCACCTTTTGCTGGTTTCCACCGGAAAGGTTCCGGGAAAGCTGATTGATGGACGGCGTTTTGATGCGGAGATCCCGCCGGTATTTTTCCGCTTCCTCAATTTCACGATCCGCTTCCACAATGCCGTACTTCGACAGCTTTTTCAGAGACGAAGCCGATATGTTTATTTTGATGCTCTGGATAAGGATCAGCCCCAGGGTCTTTCTGTCTTCTGAAACATAGCCTAAGCCCATGTTAAGCGCGGCCCGGGCCGACTTCGGCGTAACCCGGCCGCCGTGCAGGTACAACTCGCCCTCGCTTCTGAAACCGTAGGACTGCCCGTACAGGCTCATCATCAGTTCCGTGCGCCCCGCTCCCATCGGCCCGCAGAAAGCGACAATCTCGCCCCGGCGTATATAGAATGAAGCGTTATCCACCACCTTCATCGTATGATACTCAGGATGATAGACCGACCAGTTTTTTACCTCCATGACCGTCTCGCCGGGATGGGGGCTCCGCTCCGGGAACCGGCGCGTTAAATCGCGGCCGACCATATCCTTTATGATCATCGCTTCCGTCAGATTATCTTTCTTAACGTCGTACGAAGAAATGCTTTTTCCGTCCCGCAACACCGTAACCGTATCGGCTATTTTCAGCACCTCGTTCAGTTTATGGGAAATCATAATTGAGGTGATTCCCTGCCGCTTGAATTCAAGAATCAGATCAAGGAGTTTCGCGCTTTCTTCATCGTTGAGCGAAGAAGTCGGCTCGTCAAGAATAAGAAGTTCAACCTGCTTTGAAAGGGCGCGGGCGATCTCTACCAACTGCTGCTTGCCCACCCCAAGTTTACTCACAATAGTAGCCGGATTTTCTTTTAAACCAACCCGGTCCATAAACTTCTGGGATTCTTTTATATAATAATTCCAGTTGATAACGCCGAAGGTGGTTTTCATGTGTCCAAGAAAAATATTTTCATATATAGAAAGATACGGGCTTAAGGCAAGCTCCTGATGAATAATCGTAAGCCCTTCTTTTTCGCTGTCTTTTACGCTGTGATAGTTGGTTTCCCGGCCTTTATAGAAAACCTTGCCTTCATACGCGCCTTTGGGATACACCCCGCTGACAACGCTCATCAGCGTTGACTTTCCCGCGCCGTTTTCCCCGCAAAGGGAATGAATTTCCCCTCTTTTCACCTTTAGCCTGACATTATCAAGCGCCCGGACGCCGGGAAATTCCTTGGTAAGATTTTCTATCTCCAGTATATAATCACTCATATACAAAACCTCTTGACAAGAATTTGAAACTCTCAAGGACAACACTCACACCAGAAATCCAATGCGCGGCTCATCTATGCAACACGAGCCGGCGTTTGCGGCCGGCTCGTCAGCGCGTTACATCAGGTTGTTTTGATTAATTTCGTCCTGCGAATAGAAACCGGCGTTTACCGGGTCCTTCCAGTTTTCCTGGTACACGATCACCGGGTCAAGAAGGTAGGCTTGAACAATTTTTCTACCCGTATCGCCGATGCTCCCAAGGCCGATGGAAGAAGCGAGAACCGCTCCCGGAATATTCGGGGTCTGTCCGTTTATGGCGGCTTCGGCAAGCAGGATCGCGGCTTCGGCGAGTTTGGTGGTGTCTTTGAATACGGTCATGTACTGCCCGCCGTCTTTAATGGAAGCGGTGGAAGCGGCCTCGGCGTCTTGTCCGGTGATGACCGGCAGTTTGGCGGCGTATTTGGCGTCGGCTTTACAGGCTTCAATGATTGCCCGGGCGAGCGTGTCGTTCGGGGCAAGCACCGCGTCAAGCGTTATGTCTTTCGCGTCAGCGTTCAGCAGGTTTTCCATACGGGTCTTGGCAACAGGCGCCTGCCAGTTTTCGGTGGCGATGCGCTGGAAGTTCGCCGTATCTTTTGACGTCTCAGGATACGGGCCGACGACTTTGAGGACGCCGTTCTGAATGTAGGGATTAAGAACGCTCATAGCGCCGTCATAAAAGAAGAAGGCGTTGCCGTCTGTGGGCGAACCGGCAAAAAGCGTGATGTACTTGGGATTTTCGGCGGTCGCGCTTTGAAGATCCAGCCCCTTTTCAATTCCCTGCCCCTGGAATTGCCCAACTTTGAAGTTGTTGAAGGTAATATAATAGTCGTAGTCCGCTGAATTCGGAATGATTCGGTCATACGCGATAACCGGAACCTGATCGCGGGCGGCGTCCGCAACCGCGGCGGCGACGCCGTCATTCACACAGCCGACAATAATGACTTTTGCGCCCTGGGTCAGAAAATTTTGAATTTGGGTGTTCTGTAGATTCTGCTCCGCGTTGGCGTACTGATCCTGCGCCTGGAACCCTTTTGATTCGGCAAACGCTTTGAGGGAAGCGCCGTCTTTGGTCCAGCGCAAGACATGGGATTCAGGCATCGCAATCCCTACAAGCGGGGCGCTTCCCGTCGATACGCTTTCTCCCGGAGCGCTTTCGCTTTTTTTCGTACAGGTCAAAAATAATCCGGCAGCGAAAATAACCAGCGCTGCGGCAAACCATAGTTTTTTCATCATTCTTCTCCATCTCATATTGTATTTTAACCGCCCATACGGGCAAGTTTTCTCTCGTATGCGGGACGCCGGCAGGCAAGCGGCGTTCCGCCGTCCTCCCGCGTATAAAACAGCGATCCGCCCCCACGCTGCGGCGTCATTGTTTTTTTGTATATGGAAGCTGCGGTATCGTTTGCGGGTTTCCCCGAAACTCTGCGGAACATTTTTGCCGGCGGTTGTAAACTCTTCGGGCGGGGGAGAAGGGTACGTATATACTCGGAGGGGGAAAAGCGTCCGGTCAAATTATTGTGTATACCCATCATACCCAAACTCTCCTTCTTTGTGGACAGCTTATCTCAATGAAAAATAAAAGATTATCAACTTTTTAGAAAAATTGCAAGAGGGTGAAATGCCCCTGTCAACGACCTATAGAAATGCCGCCTCTGGCGGCATCGGACGAGGACTGTTTGACCTCCTTTCGGCAGGTACGCCGCCTAGAGAAATTCACGCAATCATTACAATCCGGGCGTCCTTTATAAGCCCCAGATAATTCCGGCGGCCCCGGCGGCGGCTATGTAGATGATCGGGTGCTGCTTGAAACGGCGTATCGCGATAAAGAGGACCGCAAAGAGAACGCACTCCCGCCACTGGGGAAGGCCCTTCCAAAGGGAAGCGCGGAGCAGGGTATAGGTGACGGCGGCAAGGAGGCCGGCGGCGGCGGGGCGGAGGCCGGAAAAGACCGCCGCAACCGTGCGGTTCTTCTTAAAACTGGTGAGCATACGGGCTGTGATGATGATAATAATGATAGAAGGGGCGATAAGCCCAAGCGCCGCCGCAAGACCCCCGGCAGGACCGGCGCAACGGAATCCCACATACAGGGATATGTTGACCCCTATAGCTCCTGGTGAAAATTGGGCGGCCGCCACAATGTCGGGGATTGTTTCCGCCTGCAGCCAGGGGTAAACTTCGGCCAACTTGTAGAGGAACGGCAGAGTCGCAAGCCCCCCGCCTATGGAAAAGAGCCCTATTTTGAAGAATTCCCCAAAGAGGATAAGGAAGATCATGAGCCGCCCGTCTTTCCGGCTTCGCCGCGGGAAGCGCCGCCGTCCGTCTCCGTACCGCCGCGCCGGTTTCCCGTCTTGGGCGGATCGCCCCGGCCCCGGTAGAGGATGAACCCGGCGAGCCCCGCGCCGAGCACTACCAGCACCGGGGAAGGGCTGAAGACCGCCGAAAGCCCCAGGGCGGCGGCAAAAAGGATCCCCGCCGTACTATCCCGGTAAAATTTCCGGATCATCGTGATCACCGTGTCCAGGGCCAGGGCCGCTACCGCCACCCGTATACCGGCAAAGGCGTGTTGTACCCACGGCAGCTCCTGGTACGTATTCAGGAAAGCGGCGGCAAGGGTAATAATGATACACGAAGGGGATACAAACCCCAGAGTGCTGATAACGCCCCCAATGATACCCATGCGCTTATACCCGATAAAGGTGGAAATGTTGATGGCGATGACCCCCGGCGTTACCTGGGCGATAGTGTAGTAATCCATCACCTCGTCCATCGTGGTCCAGCCCTTTTTACGGATAAGTTCCCGTTCAAGAATGGGCAGGATGGCGTATCCCCCGCCAAAGGTAAGGCTTCCTATTTTGAAAAAAGTCCAGTACAGCGCCAAAACCTCTTTCATCCTAGCGTCCCGTCTCCCCGCAGCCCCGCAGTTCACGGCTGACCCGCTTCCTGTGGAGGAAGGATTACCTGAAGATGAAGTTCCTCAAGCTGTCTGGATTCCACCTCTGAGGGGCTGGCGTCCATGGGGCTGACGGCAAAGGAATTCTTCGGGAAGGCGATGACCTCCTTGATCGATGTTTCCCCCGCCATAAGCATTACAAGCCGGTCCAGCCCCGGCGCTATACCCCCGTGGGGAGGCGCTCCATACTTGAAGGCTTCGGTGAGGAAGCCGAATTTCTTCTCCCCCTCTTCAGGCCCTATACCGGCGATGTTGAACACCCGCTTTTGCAGCGCCGGGTCGTGGATGCGGATTGAACCGGAAGCCAATTCATACCCGTTCAGCACCAAATCGTAGAGATCGCCCTTGACCGCTCCAGGGTCCTGTTCCAGAACGGCGTGGTACTGTTCCTGGGGATAGGAGAACAAGTGATGCGCCGCTTCCCAGCGGTTTTCTTCTTCGTTGAATTCAAAGAGGGGAAAATCCACGATCCAGACGAATTCAAAACGGGGGCTTCCGGACCCGCCGGACGAGCCCTGGATCAGCCCCAGGTCCCGGCCCAGCCTGGACCGCACCGCTCCAAGAGCGGTGTTGGCGATACGCCGCTTGGAATCCGCCACGATAAGGATAAGGTCCCCGCTTTTCGCCCCAAGCCCTTCGATGATCCCTGCGGCGCGGGACGCGAAAAATTTAGCCGCCCCGCCTTCGAGAACCGGCGCGTCCTCCCCGCCGCTTACCTTCATCCACGCCAAACCCCGTGCCTTGTATATCTTCGCGTGGGCCTCCAACTCCTCGATCCGCTTCCGGGAATAACCCGCCGCGCCGGGAACAACCAGAGCCTTGACCCCCCCGCCGGGAATCGTACGCCCCTTGGCCGCGGCAGCCTGCCGGTTCGCTTCCCCGGCGGACAAGGCGTCCTTGAACGCCTGGAATCCCCCTTCCCGCGCATAGGGGGCGAAATCCTGCAACTCCAGGCCGAACCGGAGGTCCGGCTTGTCAGTGCCGTACCGTTCCAGTGCTTCCTCATAACTCAAACGGCGGAACTGAGGGGGAAGCTCCACGCCCAGGGTCTTCTTAAACACATGGCCCATAAGCCCTTCAGTAAGGGCCAGAACATCATCCCGGCTTACAAAAGACATCTCTATATCGATCTGGGTGAATTCCGGCTGCCGGTCGCCCCGGGCGTCTTCGTCCCGGTAACACCGGGCAATCTGAAAATACTTGTCAAACCCGGCGGCCATGAGCAGTTGTTTGTAAAGCTGCGGCGACTGGGGCAGAGCGTAAAACTTTCCCGCATAGAGCCGGGAGGGTACGAGGTAGTCCCGCGCGCCTTCCGGAGTGGACTTGATGAACGTCGGGGTTTCAATCTCGTAGAATCCCTGGCGTACCATCCATTCCCTGACCGCAAACGCCGCTTCGCTCCGCAGGCGTATCCGCCGCTGCATTCCCGCCGAGCGGAGGTCCAGGTAGCGGTACCGGAGGCGCAGTTCTTCCCGCGCGTCCGATTCTTCGTCAATCTGAAAGGGCGGCGTTTCCGACCGGTTCAGGATAACCAGGGTGGAAGCGGCCACCTCGATTTCGCCGGTAGCCATCGCGGGATTCACCATATCCTCAGGCCGGAGACGGACCAGCCCTTCCACCGCAACGCAGAACTCGTTCCGCAACTCCGCCGCCGCCGCCGTCAAATCCTCGCCGACGGCTCCCGCTCCCCCCGCTACTACCTGGGTGACCCCATACCGGTCCCGCAGATTGATAAAGGAAATGCCCCCGTGATCCCGTTTCCGGTGCACCCATCCGTTCAATACCACGGTTTTCCCCGCGTCGGAACGCCGCAAAGCCCCGCAGGTTGTCGTACGCTTCATTACTTCCATAGTTGTCAACTATAATCTGGATACAAACCTTATACAATCAAGGTTTTCCCCCGGATCAGCAATTCCAGCTTCAAAGTACCCCGCAAACTGCCAAACCAGGCCGGACCCGGACGAAACAGGTGCCGCCAGTGCGGGGAGCGCAGCGGGCCGGGCGAAGCAATCCCGGTCCTATTCACCGGGTATGAACACGCGTGATACAAAAATCCGGGTTAATCCGGGTAATCGGTGGACCGTGTTCCCGCCTTTTAGCCGTTGCAACCTGCCCGTGAAGCAGCTTTTCGTCTGGTTTACGCCGTCCGTATACAGCCGAACCCTTGCCGAGCAGGATGATGCAAATTATACTAAATATAATGTTATGGACGGGGCGGCGTGAGAGGCAGGAAACCCGGAGGAGAAACTATGGATAAAAATGCGGTCATTGAACGGGCGCGGGAGTATATCGCCCGGGAACAGGATAAAGGATTTCGGGAAGAAGTGGAAAGCCTGCTGGCTAAGGAAGACTGGAAGGAACTGGAAGACCGTTTCTACCGGAACCTGGAATTTGGGACCGGCGGCTTACGGGGAATTATCGGCGGCGGGTACAACCGCATGAATACCCTGGTGGTCAAGAGCGCCACCCAGGGCTTAGCCGCCTATGTCAAACGGGCCTTCCCGGACAAAGACCGGGCGGGAACGCTGAAAGCGGCCGTCGCCTATGACAGCCGGCATTATTCCGCCGAATTTGCGGAAGCCGCCGCCCTCATATTCGCGGCAAACGGCGTCAAGACCTATCTTTTCTCTTCTCTGCGGCCAACCCCGGAGTTGTCCTATGCGATCAGGAAGCTGGGCTGCGATACGGGGATCGTCGTTACCGCGAGCCACAATCCTCCCCAATATAATGGATATAAAGCCTATTGGAACGACGGTTCCCAGGTGATCGCCCCCCATGATCAAGGGATCATCGACGAGGTGAACGCCGTTACGGAGATTACGGAGATTACCCGCCAGGAGGCGGCGGCCCGGGGGCGTCTGGAAATCATCGACCGTCTGATAGATGAGCCCTATCAGGCTATGGTAAGGAGCCGCCTTTTCAGGCCGGACCTGATTGCGGAGAAGGGCGGGGAGGTGAAGATCGTCTATACCCCTCTGCACGGGACCGGGGCCATGCATGTGGAAGCGGTTCTGGGAAGCCTGGGGCTGAAGGTCGTTACCGTACCTGAACAGCGGGACGGGAACGGGGACTTTCCCACCGTGTCGTTCCCCAACCCGGAAGAAGCGGCCGCCCTGGAAATGGCGGTGGCCCTGGGCAAAAAAACCGGCGCTGATGTGGTCATGGCCACGGACCCAGACGCGGACCGTTTAGGTATTGCGGTTCCCGCCGCCGGAAATTCGGGGGAATTCACCCTGCTGACGGGGAACCAGTTGGGCGCGCTGCTGGCCGATTATATTTTCCTTTCATTGAAAGAGTCAGGGAAGATGCCTGAAAAACCGGCTATGGTGAATTCCGTCGTTACGACGGGTATGCAGAAGCGGGTCGCCGCTTCCTACGGGGCCGAGTGTTTCGAGTGTCTTACGGGGTTCAAGTGGATAGCCGATGTTTGGCGGCGGAGTGAAACCGACGGCCGGGGGTATACCGTGGTGTACGGCACCGAGGAAAGCTACGGCTTCCTTGTGGAGCCGGAAGTTCGGGATAAAGACGGGGTTTCCGCCGCCGCCATGACCGCCGAGATGACTCTTTACTGGCGGAGCAAGGGGAAAAGCCTCCTTACCCGGCTGGAAGAACTGTACCGGGCCAACGGGTACTGGCAGGAATTGGGAATCTCCAAATATTTCCAGGGACCCCAGGGGTCGGCGGTTATGAAAGGCATCATGGATGAATACCGCCGGAATCCCCCGAAGAGCGTGGGAGGCCTTGCGGTGGAGAAGGTTCGGGACATCCTGGAGTCGGTGTGGAAATATCCCGGCAATCCGGGCCGGACGGACCCGGTGGATCTGCCCAAGAGCGACGTACTCCAGTTCTATCTTGCGGATGGAACCGTGGTGAGCGCCCGGCCCAGCGGGACCGAGCCGAAGATCAAATTCTACGCGTCCTGCTGCGCCGAAGTTGGGGACGGAGGGCTTGACGCCGCAAAAGCGGAAGCGGCGCGGAAACTTGAGGCCGTCAGGAAAGATATACGGTCTGTTATTGGAGAATGAATACGGTGAAAAACAGGATTATGAAAGCCCGTAATGCGGCGTGGCTGGGTGGCGCTTGTATTATCCTGGCCCTGGCAAGCGGATGTTCTATCAATAAAATGGCGGCCAGGGCTGCGGCCAACGTCCTGACCGGCGCCGGAGCCGGCACGGTTTTTACCGGGGATTCGGATCCCCGCCTCGTGGGGGACGCCCTTCCCTTCGCCATCAAGATGTACGAAGCCCTTTTAGACGCCCAGCCGGATCACCAGGGTTTGATCCTGACCACCGGGTCTCTGTTGGTGATGTACTCCAACGCCTTTGTCCAGGGACCGGCGGAAATGCTGCCCCGTACCGAGTACCGGAAGCGCCGGGAAGAACGGGAACGGGCGCGGCTCCTCTATCTTCGGGGCGTCGAGATACTCCGCTCCGGCCTGGACAAGAAATACCCCGGAATCAACGAGGCGGGCCGGGAGGGTTCGCTCGACGGCTATCTGGCCAGGATCAAAAAAGAGGATGTTCCCCTTTTGTATTGGACGGTGGCGGGCTCCCTGTCGGCGTACTCTCTGGATCCCTTTAACCTGGAGTTGGGGATACTCATTCCCGAACTATCCGCCATGATACACCGGGCCTACGAGTTGGATCCCGATTTTAACAACGGCGCTCTGGATGATTTTTACATCCTTTTCTATGCGTCCCTGCCGGCGTTCCTGGGGGGCGATCCGGCCAAAGCGGACCTCCATTTTAAGTTGGCTCTGGAGAAATCCAAGGGAATGTCGGCGGGGCCCTATGTTTCCTACGCTCAAGCCGTTTCCATCCCCGCCGGGGACTATGAAGCCTTCAAAAAAAATCTGGAATCGGCCCTGGCGGTGGATCTCGACGCGAATCCCGCCAACCGGCTGGTGAATATCATATCCCAGCGGAAAGCCCAATTTCTTCTGGACAATGCGCCGGCCTATTTTTTGGATCTGGACGGCGAAGATGATTGGGACGAAGAAGATTGGGAAGAGGAATGAGCCGGCCCGCGGCCGGACGGATTTTGGGCGCAGCCGCCCGTTCAACATAAATTTAGTCAACAGGAGAAAAAATCAGGTCTTGATTACCGGATGAAAAGGAAAATGATGAAAAAGGTAGTATTGTTTGTGACGTTAGCCGTTCTTGTAGGAGGGTTTTTTGGTTCTGATGGTTTGTATGCCCAGCGGAGAAGACCCCGGGACGGGAAGCAGGTCCTCAAGATAGCTTCCCTGGTGCCGGAGGGCAGCCCCTGGGGGCGGGCGATGAACCAGATAGCCGAGGAATGGTACGAAATAACCGGCGGCCAGGTGGAGCTTCAGATTTCCCACGGCGGGGTTTTAGGTACCGAGTCCGCCGTCTTGCAGCAGCTCCGGTTAGGCCAAATCCACGGCGCGGTTTTGACTTCTGTTGGATTAAACTCCGTTGCCAAAGGGATTATCACCCTGAGCTGTCCCTTCCTTATCCGGAATGATCAGGAACTGTCCGTTGTACTGAACGAACTGAAGCCTGAATTGGAGGCGAGGCTCAATACCGGCGGTGTTTTCACCCTTTGCTGGGCTCAGGTCGGGTGGATCAAGGTTTTCTCAAAAGAACCGGTCTTTGTCCCGGCGGACCTTAAAAAACAAAAGTTGAGCGCCAGCGCCAGCGAGCCTGAAATGACGCAGGCCTTTAAAGCCATGGGCTATCAGATGATCCCGGTTTCTTTGAACGACACTCTTTTTGCCCTGAGCGGCGGTATGATTGACGCGGTGTGCCAAAGCCCTATTTATGTGGGGAGTATGCAGCTTTTTGGGATAGTCAAAAACATGTCGTCCATTAACATCGCCCCTTTCATGGGAGGCATTGTTCTGAGCAGGGAGGCGTGGGCGGCCATACCCCGTCAGTACCAGCCCCGTCTCCAGGCGGCTGCCAAACGGGTTGAACAGGAAATTTACCGGTCCACCCAGCGGCTGGAAGCCGACGTTATCAAAACAATGACGCAGCATGGGCTCAAGATGAACCAGTTAAGCCCCCAGCAGGAACAATTGTGGTATGACGATACCGCTAAGACTATGCCGTCCTTACTCGGCACGACCTTCGACCGGGGTATTTATGAACGGATTGTCGCTCTGCTGCAGGCCTACCGGAGCCGGCGGTAACCGGAGGCGGCATGGAAACCCCCTCTCTCGTCGAAAAGAAGCCGTCCGTTCCGGGAAGAATTCTCTGGGTTGTTGAGCAGGGCGTCTGTTACGCAGCCCTGGCCGTGATGATTGTGCTTTCCGTTGCGGAGGCCGTTGCGCGGAGCGTCTTCCATACGGGAGTCCCCGCGTCTTCCGATCTTTTGGTGCAGATGCTCCTGACGGTCGGCGTCTTTTCGGGAATGCTTACCACTAAAAAGGCCGAACACCTTTCCATCTCGCTCATTCAATATATTCCTGATGAGAACCGGTTTAAACGGTTCTGTATGATCCTGAGCGGGCTTTTGTGTACCTTTATTACCGCCGTCATTGCCTGGACTTCCCTGTCGTTTATCAAGATAGGGCTTTCCGGCCGCATGATCGGGTTCATTCCCGAACGGGCCGCCGCTCTGGTCCTGCCCATAGGCTACGCCGTCATTGCCTTTCGTTTCGCCCGGCTGACGCCGGTACGCGGTCCGGCCCGGCTCCTTCCGGTCCTGGCCCTGGTTTCCGGGTCCCTGGCGGCTTTCCCGTCTATCGCCAAATTTATCTGGGGATTCGATATTCCAGATCCGGTCTATGATCTTATCGATATTTTTTATGACGCCGCCTATTACGGAAAAACGCCGGCCGTCATCATCCTCATCTTTGCGGCGTTTACGGGAACGCCCCTCTTTGCCGTCATAGGGGGATTGGCCCTTATCCTGCTCCAGGCGGCGGGGGCGGCGATGGAGATAGTGGTCAACCAGATTTATATCGCCCTGACCAAAAGCAGCATTGTCGCCATTCCCCTTTTTACCATAACAGGGTTCCTGTTGTCGGAGAGCAAGGCCGGGGAACGGCTGGTTAAAACGTTCAGGAACTTTTTCGGCTGGCTTCCCGGCGGGCAGATCATCGTTACCGTGATAATCTGCGCCTTCTTCACCTCTTTTACCGGGGCTTCCGGGGTAACTATCCTCGCGCTGGGAGGCATCCTCTATTCTATTCTGTCGCAACACGCCCAATATCCCGACAAGTTTTCCATCGGCCTGCTGACATCAGTGGGAAGCATCGGCCTCCTTTTTCCCCCAAGTCTTCCCATAATTCTTGTGGGGGCAACCAGCCAAACTAATATTATCCACATGTTTGCGGGGGGCATGATTCCGGGAATCATTCTGGTTGCCGCGGTCATCATTTTCGGGATTGTTGCGTCAATACGGATCAAGATACCCAGGGAGCCTTTCGAGCTTAAAAAATCCCTCCGTTCCCTGAAGGATTCGGCCTTCGAGATCCTGCTTCCCCTGTTGTTGATTACCGGGTATTTTTCCGGCGTTTTCTCTCCGGCAGAAATAGGGGCTATAGCGGTAGTGTATATCTTTATCGTGGAAGTGCTGGTACACCGGGAAATCCCGGTTTCCTCCCTGCCCCAGGTTTTAGGGAAAGCCATCCCAATCATAGGCGGGGTTCTTTCCATTCTGGCCTTATCCCAGGCTCTGTCCTATTACATCGTGGACATCCAGGCCCCGGAACGCCTTGCCCGCTGGATGATCGCCGCGGTCCGGTCCAAATACGTCTTCCTGTTGCTGCTTAACCTGTCTCTGCTGGTTGTAGGCTGCCTGATGGATATTTTTTCCGCCATCCTGATCGTCCTGCCCCTGGTATTACCTCTGGGGCAGGCCTACGGCATAGACCCGGTACATTTGGGGATCATTTTCATCACCAACCTGGAAGTAGGGTTTCTTACCCCGCCCATAGGACTTAACCTGTTCCTGGCAACCTACCGGTTCGAAAAGCCCTTCGTGCAAATATGCCGGTATGTGTTCCCCTTCCTGCTTATCCAACTGGTAGTGGTGATCCTTGTAACCTACGTCCCCTGGCTTTCCACCTTCCT
>JAIRSS010000036.1 GCA_031255315.1 Spirochaetaceae bacterium | reverse complement strand
CGTTCAAACAGGATATTTCCCGAATCATCCTCAAAAACATCGCACACGGAATAGTTGCCTGCGGCGTGTTTGGAACAATACACGGAACGCCGGGTCAGGTGGGCGGTCAATTCGGTGATGGCTATGCCATATAACTGATTCTTGAAGATATGATTTATCCTGTCATGCAGATCGGGGATTTCTTTTTCCAGGCCCTTCAACAGCCGTTTGGCGATTTCCCGCAGGAACACGCCGGTCTTTGAGCAGGGGTCAAGGAATTTGGCGTCTCTGTCGGACCATAGGGACTGGGGTAAAAGGTCAAGCATCTCATTTGCCAGCTTGGGCGGGGTGAATACCTCGTCATTGCTTAGGTTCGCAAGACAGGAGAGCACATCGGGATTGAAGGATCGTATGTCAATCATACGGCGGCTGCCTCCATTTCCCATATTTTAAGGTAATGCACCGGGGGGAACTCTTTCTCCGGTT
The DNA here is from genome assembly GCA_031255315.1 of Spirochaetaceae bacterium. The sequence continues at coordinate 8,658 of JAIRSS010000036.1, read as the reverse complement.
CGGGAATAAACACGTCTTCGCCGGTATCGGAAAAGAGGGGCATGGAGTTATTCTCGGACTGGTAGAGCAGTTCGAAAAATGTAAAGTCCCGGCGTTTGACCATGCCGCCCATGAGCAATGCCCATTCTGAAAACACGATGGGACGGGGGTTTTCTTCCACGGTTTGCAGGGTGAGGGCATCTCCCCACAGGATGTTTCTTTTGAGAATGTATTTGACGGTGTTCGGAAGATCGTCATTCGGGAACAGGCCAAAATGGTTTATATAACAGGTGGTAAAATAGTTATAAAGGCGGTTGCGGCACTCATGGACGTTGTCTTCCAGTATGTCGATACCGTAGAGACTTGAGACAGCGGAGACGGCGTAGCGTTCGTATTCGAGGCGGCTTTTACCGTAACGGACGGCAATTTTCGCCAGTTTGCGGGTGAGGACTTCGATAAGAAAATTGCCGTTACCGCAGGCGGGTTCGAGGAAGCGGGATTCAACGCGTTCGGTTTCCTGTTTGACCAGGTCCAGCATGGCGTTGACTTCCCGTGGGGCGGTGTAGACTTCACCGTAGTCGGCCACTCGTCTTTTCGTTTTTACCTGCGTCTCAGCCATATTGCCTCGTATGGGCCTCCTGCGTGTAGTATACCACAAGGGTTGTGAATATAAAATAAGGTCTCAGAGCAGGGCAGGATAACCGCGTAGAAATTCCTCAGAAGCCAGCACGGTGATATACTCTCGCATGGGAGGGAATATGGCCGGAAAAAGCGCCAGGATCAGTGAAATCAAATAGATGATAGGAGGGAGGTGATCCACAAAGTATGATAACCCGCAAACAAAGCCATAATTGATGGAGAAAAAACCCATGTTAAACGTGTTCCAATGATTCCGCAGCTTTTTGGAAAAACAACACGTCCTTCTAAAAACCCGCCGTATCCCTATGCCTCATTCGGCAATCGCTCCCTTACGAGGTAATTTTGTTTCCCCCTGCTGTTCTTTCCGTTTCTGACTACGGTAGGGCTATGGCAATGGGGGCGGTTGATGTCTATGGTGATTGTCGGCGTATCATCTTTCGTCCCCCATTTGCCGTTACTATCCCATCATAGTTTTTAGATCACCACCATTTCTTTCAGTATAATCCGATTCTGACACCCCCTCCTTTTCGGACATGCCCGCCGCGTTCCGGACGGAGACACCTGGCCGCCGCCCGGAAACGCCGGCGCCCCGGCTGAAATCCGGTTTAAACGCAACGTGTTCGGCGACAATAGTTACCCTTGAATAACTTTTGCCGTCCCGCCCTTTCCAGCGGTCCTGTTTCAATCGTCCGGTTACTCGAATTCCTTGGCCTTTGTGTCCGATAGTAGAGCAATGCTCCGCCAGCTTCGCCCACGCTTCCACATCAAAGAAGCATGTTTCTTTTTCAAAACCCGTATCCTGCTTGTAATAGCGGTTTGAGGCAAGGCGAAAGGTACAGACTGGCGTTCCTTTGGGAGTTGAGCGCAGCAAGGGGTCCTGAACTAAGTTTCCTTCAATAAGGATATTGTTGAGACTGTTCATAAATTACCTCTGTTTCCGGGAGCGTCCGTAATTCCATTCAATGAATTAGGCGGACGCTCAATCTATAATACCGTATGTATGGAACGATTCCGCGCGGCGCTTCGGGGGCAAACCAAAAATTTTAAAAACGCGGCTGTTCCGAAATTGAAGTTTTAGTACAGCCGCATATAATTATCATTCTCCTGGCGGCTAAACTTGAACAGGCCGCCGTGATGTTGGACTCAAGTCCGTCAGATCATTTTACCGGAATCCAGGGTTTCTTACTCTTTGGAGCCTGTCCCAAAACTAATTGACTGTGCGCTGCGCCCACGATTTTAGGACAAGCTCTTGCGGTTTTTTCGGACTAAAGTCCGCGGCTTTCAGCCGTGCAAAACCGCGAATTTCACGGTTGCGTTCCCAAAAACTGAAGTTTTGGGAAGGCCTCCCTCATCAGCGAATTACCACGCGGCGCGGTTCTCTAACCGCAAAATTTCCGGCGCGGCAGGACGGGTCCTTGCCGAGGATGGAACCAAAACAGTATTATAAAACCATGGTGATTCCCTCTTATCCTGATTTTACACCAATGGCCCGGGAATTAAAATCCGAAATGCACCCCTATCTGTCTCTGACTGCCGATGGTGTTTCGGAATATACATTCTCTAACCTGTATCTCTTTCGGAACCGGTATACCTACCGCGTCTCGCGGATGCCGAATCAAGCCATTATCCTTTCCGGAGAGCGGGATGGGAAACGGTTTTTCATGACTCCCTTTGCAAGTCCTGACCGGGAAACGGCGGAGGATCTGTTCAGGACTCACGATTACTGGAAGGGGATACCCGAGTCGCTAGCTCAGTCAAACCGGACGGATTGGGATGCCTGGGGAATTGAGCTTGCCGAAGACCGGGACAATTTTGATTACCTTTATCTTAGAACGGATTTAGCGAACCTTGCGGGGAAGAAGTATCACAAGAAGCGGAATTTAGTACACGCCTTTACCAGCGCCTACACGTATTCAGAGGCGCCGCTTTCAGAACAGCATATCCCCGATGCGGTGACCGTACTGGAACGATGGCGGGAGGACAAGGGCGAGGACGGGGATTATAGAGCCGCCCGGGAGGCTTTGAACCAGTTCGGAACGCTGGAGATGCAAGGGGTCATCTACTATGTGGAGGGGAACCCCGCAGGCTGGTGTCTGGGAGAGAGTCTTGCCGGAGGGCGGATGTTCGCGATTCATTTTGAAAAGGCCATAGATGAATACAAGGGAATCTACCAATTCATCAATCAGGCTTTTGCCGCAAGATTGCCGGAGTATTACCTCCACATTAACCGGGAACAGGACCTGGGGGATGAAGGGCTCAGGCAAGCGAAGATGACCTACCGTCCGGCGGGGTTTGTGCGGAAATATATAGGAAAGAAGCCCGGTTAGTTTGATCCCCGATTCGGCATGAATTAGTTGTTCCGCACCCCCGCATCGGGCGGAAGTGATCCGCAAAGTACAACGCGCCTGCCATCCCATTCCACCAGCTTGTAGTCCGCCTCGCTTTCGCAGGTAAAGCCGCCGTTCTGTTCCCGTTGTTCGTGTTTTTGATAGTTTTTTTTCGTTGTTTGGCGGCGATTTATACTACGCACCTGCACTTTATACATGGTATCTCCCGCCGCTCTCCTATATGAAAATATCATGACCTATGGCAAAAAAGCGGGAACCGCCGCGAAAACCTGCGGCGAACCCGGAAAGCCTGAATGTATACCGGCAAAAAGAAAGAACATTCCTCCGATAGAGGATCTCCCCCGGCTAAAAGATATATACAAAGATTGTTTTTCGATAGGAACCATTGTCTCAAAACCCATGTTTGAAAGTCCGCGGTTTGAGATGCTTACGTATCATTTCAATATCGCAACCGCCGAGAACGCCATGAAGCCGGACGCGCTGCAACGGGAAAAAGGCGTCTTTACCTTCGCCCTGGCGGACGAAATGGTGGACGCGGTTCTTGCCGCGGGGATGCGGATGCACGGCCATACCCTGGCCTGGCATCAGCAGACGCCTTCGTGGATGAATCATGCGGGCATTGACCGGCGGGAAGCGGTGGATAATCTGGTGAACCACGTAAAGACCGTGGCGGGGCATTTTCGCGGACGCGTTGTTTCCTGGGATGTCCTGAACGAAGCGGTTAACGACAGCCCGCCCGATGCCCGGGACTGGCGGGGTTCCCTCAGGCAAACTCCCTGGTACACAGCCGTCGGCCCTGAATATATCGAAATCGTGTTCCGCGCTGCACGGGAGGCGGACCCGGAGGCGCTTCTCTATTACAACGATTACAATCTGGACAACCAAGACAAAGCCCGCGCTGTTTATTATATGGTGGGGGAACTCAACGAGAAGAATCCCGATGTTGGCGGCAGACCCCTCATTGACGGTATCGGGATGCAGGGACATTACCGGGTGGGGACTAACCCGGAAGACGCCGCCGCGTCTCTGGAACGGTTTAGCAGTCTGGGTGTTGAGGTCAGCGTTACGGAACTGGATGTACAGGCGGGGTCGGGGGGCGTGCTCTCCGAAAGCCAGGCGGTGGAGCAGGGCCGTGTGTTTGCCCGGCTTTTCACGGTTTTTAAGGAATACGCCCCGCATATCGCACGGGTTACGTTTTGGGGGCTTGAGGACGGCATGAGCTGGCGGGCTCCCCAGAATCCTACGCTCTTTGATAAAAACCTGAAAGCGAAACCCGCCTTCTACGGCGTCGCGGATCCGGACGCCTATATCAGGGATAACGGAAATATTGGTTGTCCGGAACCGAAACGGGCAAAAGCCCCAGCCGGAACTCCCCGGCTTGACGCGGCCCATCCGGATCCCGCCTGGGACGCGGCCCCGGCAATTCCGGTGGATCAGCATCTCCTGGCGTGGCAGGGCGCAAAAGGAACGGCTAAGGCGCTGTGGGATCGGGAAGCCCTCTATGTGTTGGTACAGGTGGAAGGGGCGGAATTAAACCGGACAAGTCCAAACGCATGTGAACAGGATTCTGTGGAAGTCTTTCTTGATACAAACAACGGCAAGACGGCTTCGTGTGAACAGGACGATGGCCGCTACCGCGTTAATTTTGCCGGGGAAGAGAGCTTTAATGCCCCCGCCGGGGCGGAAGGGTTTGAATCGGCCGCTTCGGTTCGGGACAGAGCGTATACGGTAGTGATGAAAATCCCCGTGAGGGATCTTCAGATGGAGGCCGGAAGGCGTATGGGTTTTGACGTGCAGATTAACGGCGCTTCGGCCCAGGGTCTGCGGCAGAGCATTGCGGTATGGAACGACGCTTCCGGCGGGTCCCGCCGCGTTGCACCGGGGTTTGGTATTTTGGAACTTGCCGCCAAATAGCGGCAGGAAGAGCGGGGGCGGCGCAGGGTCTTCTCACGGTGTTGATCCCGGGACCGGCGCTCCCCCTTCCAAAAATCATATACCCTTGAATCTGTCTCAAAATGAATCGACCGCGGGCGAACGTATCCGTTTTGAGCCGGGCTTTTATAGTTTCTCAGGTTTTAGCCTGACGAAACGGCGAATTTTAAGGAGGCGTTCTTAAACCTGAAGTTTTGGGAAACGCCGCGCATGATAACGCGTAACCGTGTATGGTTTCGTGAGTGAGTAAGGAGGAAACATGATTAACGTTGGACTTGTCGGTACGGGAAGTATTTCCCGTATGCATCTTGAGGCATACCGCAGGTTTGCGGGCTGCGAAGGGTTTCCCCGCCGGTGTAAAGTCACGGCGCTGGTGGATATAAGCCCGGATTACGCCGAACAGCGGAAACGGGAGTTCCCCTTCCTGGCGGACGCAAAGATTTACGAGTCCCACCAGGAAATGCTTGCAGCGGGCGGCATTGACCTGGTTGATATTTGCACCCCGCCGTTTTGCCACGCCGGTATTGCCGTTGACAGCCTGAACGCGGGCAGGCACGTCATCGTCGAAAAGCCGATGGCGGAAAGTCTTGCGGAATGCGACGCCATGATAAGCGCCGCCGAAAAAAGCGGGACCGTTCTTTCGGTAATTGCCCAGAACCGCTTCCGGAAAGAGGTGTATAACCTGAAGAAAACCCTGGATACCGGGAAGATCGGCAAAATCGTCCACGCCCAGGTTGATTCCTTCTGGTGGCGGGGGCATTCCTACTACGATCTCTGGTGGCGCGGTTCCTGGGAGAAAGAAGGCGGCGGCTGCACCCTTAATCACGCGGTTCATCACATCGATATGCTCGGCTGGATGATGGGGCTTCCCGCGGAGGTATGCGCCATCATCAGCAACGCCGCCCACGACAACGCCGAGGTGGAAGACATCTCGGTCGCTGTAATGCGCTATACCGGCGGCGCGCGCACGGCGAACGGCGCTCTGGCCCAGGTAACAAGCTCGGTTGTCCACCATGGGGAGGAACAGCAAATAGTGTTTCAGGGAGAGAAGGCGCGTATTTCCTTCCCCTGGCGCACAGCCGCCCATCACGCCCAGCCGAACGGTTTCCCGGCAAAAGAACAAAACGAAGCCCTTCTCCGGGAACTGGACGATTTTTACCGCGCTCTTCCCGATCTGCCCTACAGCGGCCATACCGCGCAGATCGATAATGTGCTGGCCGCCATTGAAACCGGCGGGAAACCCCTCGTCGGGGGCCGGGACGGGCGGCTTACCATAGAACTCATCACCGCCATTTACAAGGCGGGGATAACGCGGCGCGCCGTTGACCTGCCCGTCAGGGAGGATGATGAGTATTATACGACCGAGGGCATCCTGCGGGACGCCCCCCGGTTTTATCAAAAAACAGTGTCGGTTCAGGACCTGAGCGGCGAGATTAGAACCTGAACCGGGAAATTTTTTACGGGGCGGCTTCAATCCTTCAATTTTGAAACCGCCTCAGGAGTATGCAATGGCACAGATAAGCGACGGCGCAACCTACGCCCCTACAGGAAAACCGGCTCCGGTGGTAAAACCCGGTGAATTTGTTTTTTCCGCCCTGGGACTCTACCACGGCCACATCTACGGTATGTGCGGCGGCCTGATAGAAGCCGGGGGGGTCCTCAAAAGCTATTACGACCCGGATCCCCGGTATATGAAGAATTTCGCCCAACGCTTTCCTGACGCAAAAGCGGCGGCAAGCGAAGAGGAAATATTGAATGACCGGGAGATTGTCCTGGTCGCCGGAGCGGACATAACCAGCAAACGTTGCGCCCTGGGGCTGCGGGTCATGGCCGCCGGAAAAGACTACTTTACCGACAAGGCTCCCCTTACAACCCTGGAACAGCTTGCCCAGGCGCGGGAGGCGGTCAAGACAACCGGCAGAAAATACGCCGTGTATTACAGTGAACGCATCCATGTGGAATCCGCCGTTTTTGCGGGGCAGCTCATTGAGGAAGGCGCTATAGGGCGGGTAATCCAGGTTACGGGTTTCGGCCCCCACCGGCTCGGCGCTCCGGGCAGGCCGGACTGGTTCTTCATCAAGGAACATTACGGCGGAATCCTCTGCGACATCGGCAGCCACAACATGGAACAGATTTTGTATTACACCGGCGCGAAAGACGGCAAGGTGGTCTACAGCCAGACAGCGAACTACAACCACCCCCAGTACCCGGAGCTTGACGACTTCGGAGACGCTCAGGTCATCCTGGACAACAACGCAACGGGGTACTTCCGCGTTGACTGGTTCACCCCCGACGGCCTGCAAATGTGGGGGGACGGACGCCTGTTCATTCTGGGAACCGAAGGCTTTATCGAACAGCGCAAGTACATGAACCTGGGCGTTAAGGGCTCAGGCGGCGGGCATGTGTTTTTGGCAAACGGTAAAGAAGAAACCTACTACCACGTTGAGGGCAAGGTCGGCTTCCCCTACTTTGGCCAGCTCATCCTGGACTGCCTTAACCGCACCGAAAACGCCATGACTCAGGAGCACGCCTTCAAAGCCGCGGAACTGAGCCTCGTCGCCCAGCGGGACGCGGTAGTTCTGGAAGCACGCCGCTAATTTTTTCGACAGCGGCTGGGTATGAAAAATTAGCAAGGACAGGACGGCGCCGTTTATCTGATCCGCAATAAGGGCGCCCGTTTTTTCGCGAGGGCGGCGGCCCCTGGAGGAGCCGCCGCTTCTGTAGGTTGGCAGCCGGGGGAATCCGGGCAGGTCTTCTTCGGGATGCAGCCTGACGGGGGATACCCCATAACCTCTTTGAATTGCCGGTACAAATGGGCGACATCGGTAAAACCGCAGACATCCGCGACATCCCCCACCTTGTACTCTCCGGAAGAAAGCAGGTTCTCCGCTTTTCTGACCCGGGTTCGTATGACATACCGGTTCAGGGTCAGGCCGGTTTCCTGCTTAAACAGGGCGCCGAAATAATGGGGGTTGAGTTTGACCATACCGGCTATCTTGCTGACCGAGATTTTTTCAGGATAATGGGACGACAGATACCGGATCGCCTTTGCCACCCGGAAATCCATTGTCGAGGGATCCTTGTTATATACGATTATTTCAAAAAAACGGTGCAGAACCAGCAGGAACAGACCCCGGAGTTTGATTTCATACCCGGGCTGCCGGTCCAGCCAGACGCTTGAAAGGTCGTGGAGCAGATGGATAATGTCCTCTTTGTTGCCGATGTGTCGGACTATGGGGAAGGGAAGCCGCACCGGATTGCCGGTTGAGTTGTGGAGGTAAAAATTCACCGAAAAGCAGTGCATCAGCCGGTCGGGAAACGTAAAGCCGGCCCGCACGGTTCCCGGCGGCAGGCACAGGAGATCCCCCGCGGATACATCGTAGGCGGCGCCGTTAATGATATACCGGGCGCCGCCCTTGATAATATAGGTGGTATCGCATATAGGGAATTCATGTTTAGAGAGATGCCACGCCGCGGTACATTCCCGGTACACGACATATTCAATATCCGGGATCAGATCCTTTTCTATGTCCGGCATAAAACCCTCCTGCCGCCTGTCGTTTTATTGTATATGGGCGGACCCGTTTGTCAATAATGATATAAACCCCATGAGGCAGCCCGGGGGCTTGACTTTTTTTAAGGAACAATATAGGATGTCTCTATCGCCCGGATGGTGGAATTGGTAGACACGCTGGTTTCAGGTACCAGTGCCTTCAAAAGCATGGAAGTTCGAGTCTTCTTCCGGGCATAGTAATTCAGA
>JAIRSS010000014.1 GCA_031255315.1 Spirochaetaceae bacterium | reverse complement strand
TCATTTCAGGGCTCATTTTGAACGGCAGCCCGCTTATCTGCAAATAGTCATCCAGGGGCAGTATCTCCGGATTGCGTTGCGCCGTATCCCCGCTCTCGCCCCCCCGGACCTTTAAAACGCTCCGCCGCAAGTTCAAAACCCCCCGGGTGGTCTGTATCTGCCGTTCCTGTTTCCCCTTGTTCCGGACGGTTATTCCTGCCTCGCCGGGCGCAGTTTTTTTTCCCGTACCAGATCCCCCTCGCCGGCGTTCGTCATTTCGGTGCAGACCCGCTTGAGAATCCCGTCCGACAACTTCCGGGATTCCCCCCGGAGCGTTTCTATGACGCTGACGGTCAGTTTCCGTTCGGCGTGGGTCGCCTCGAATTGCCCTGCTTTTAACCGCAGTCCCGCCTCAAACTCCGCGACCGCGTCCGTTATGAGTTTTTCCCGTTCTTCTGTATTCATACGTATCCCCTCCCGTGGGATACCTCAAGTATATCATACTTTCTAGATCACCACCAAATTACAGAAGCGCGGAGGCGGCGCTACCAACTTCACGGGCTGCTCGGAGGCTGTGTTTAGACTAAACGCCAAAAATATATGACAACAATGTCCGCGGATTACGCTGATTTTCACAGATTATGACCACGTGTGATACGAAAAATCTGCGGTAATACGTTTAATCCGCGGACCTCATTCCCGCCTTTTAGTCTAAGCGAACCGCTAGGTCCCAATCCCCAGCTCCCGCACCTTTTGGGAGCCCGTTTCCCGGAGCAGGTACTTCTGGATTTTCCCGCTGGATGTAAGGGGAAAAGCGTCCACAAAGAAGATATATTTGGGTATCTTGAAGCGGCTGATCTGCCCCCGACAGAAGTCCCGTACGTCCTCTTCCGTTATAACAATATCCGGGTGAAGGATGATGAAGGCCCCCACCTCTTCGCCGTATCGCGTGCTGGCGATCCCCACCACCTGTACGTCTTTGACGCCCGGCATGGTATACAGGTAATCTTCGATTTCCTTGGGGTACACGTTTTCGCCGCCCCGGATGATCATGTCCTTGATGCGGCCGGTAACCCGGAAATTGCCGGCTTCGTCCTTAACGCCCAGATCGCCTGAATGGAGCCAGCCGCGCTCGTCAATGCAGATCCGGGTTGCGTCCTCCATTTTGTAGTAGCCCTTCATGACGTTGTATCCCCGGCAGCAGAATTCGCCGTGAACATCGGTTGGACACTCCTCGCCGGTTTCGGGGCTCCGTATGGTAACTTCCACGCCCGGCAAAGCGCGGCCCACGGTTTCTACCTTGACTTCAAGAGAATCATCGTACCGGGTCTGGGTCATCACCGGGGAAGATTCGGTAAGGCCGTAGCAGATAGTAACTTCCTTCATGTGCATCAGGTCTATGACCTGGCGCATGGTTTCTATAGGGCAGGGGGAACCCGCCATGATGCCCGTGCGGAGGCTGGAGGTGTCGAACATCTTAAACATGGGATGATTAAGCTCGGCGATGAACATTGTCGGCACCCCATATACGGCGGTACACTTCTCTTTCTGAATGGTGGCCAGCACCAAAAGCGGATCGAACCACTCCAGCATGGCGGCGGCGGCCCCGTGGGTAATGACCGCCATCATGCCCAGCACCAGGCCGAAACAATGGAACAAGGGGACCGGGAGGCATACGATGTCCTTTTCGGTAAAGCGCTGGTTGTCGCCGATGCCCAGGCCGTTGTTGAGGATGTTCCGGTGGGTGAGCATGACCCCCTTAGGGAAACCGGTAGTCCCGGAGGTGTACTGCATATTTACCACGTCGTTGGTATCCAGGGAGGATTCTATGGCGTGCAGTTCCTCGTCCGGGGTATGCTGCCCCAAAAGGAGGAGTTCCGCCATGGTGTACATGCCCCGGTGTTTCGTCGGCCCTATATAGATCACGCTTCTGAGGCAGGGAAATTTGGCGGAATGAAGGCAGCCCCGGGGGGCGGTCTTGAGTTCCGGAATCAGTTCATTGACCATCCCTACATAGTCCGAATCCCTGAACCCGTCAATGATGAGGAGGCTGGCCAGATCCGACTGCCGTACCAGATATTCCAGTTCCTGGAGTTTGTAGCCTGTATTCACCGTTACCAGGACCATGCCGGCCCGGGCCGCGGCAAAGAGGATGGTATTCCAGTCCGGCACGTTGGTAGCCCAGATACCTATATGGTCTCCCTTTTTGAGGCCCGCGGCCAGAAGCCCCTTGGCAAGTTCGTCCACCCGGCGGTCGAATTCGGCGTAGGTAAACCGGAGGTTCCGGTCGGCGTAGATGAGAAATTCATGATCCGGCTGGATTCGGGCCTTTTCCCGCAGAAGGCCCCCCAGGGTAGTTTCAAGGTATTCCACAGTTCCCCCTTCTCCTATACCGGCGTGTAAACAACCGCGAGGATCCGCGCCGCGGCGTTCCCGGCGGCCAGGACCCGGTGGGGCACGATGGAATCGTAATAAACCGAATCGCCTGATTCCAGGATATGCGTGTTCTTGCCGTATTCAAGGGAGAGCTTTCCCGCGAGAACATAGATGAATTCCTCTCCTTCATGGGTGGACTTATCCTGATTCGCGTCTTTCTCAATGTCCACGATAAACGGTTCCATGTGGCGTCCGCCTTTATCCGCCGCCAGGGCGTGAAAGCTGAGGCCTTGCCGGGAATGGGGGTCCGCCCCGGCGGACGGCGCGGCCTCGCCGGGAAGCCCGGTAACAAAGCGGGGGGTCTTTCCCGCCTCGCCTGAGCGGGTAATGACCGGGCCCAATTCTTCGTGATCGTCCATCAGAACGCCGATGCGGACGCCCAAGGCGCGGGAAATCTTGATCAGCGGCGCAAGGTCGGGGATATGGCCGTCTTCTTCGATGCGGCGGATCAACTCAATGTCGAGTCCGCTCCGTTCCGCCAGGGTTTCCCGGCTGATTGAATAGGTCTTACGCAATTCGGCGATCCTGTCGCCGGGATGGTGCGTTTTTGGCATAGTTCCTTCCATATAAATTAGAGTATGTGAGGCTGTTCCAAAACTCATTGACTGTGCGCTAACGTTCCCGGCATAGCCGGGGCTGCGGTTTTGGAACAGCCTCAGTATAGTATGAATAGAAACTTGCCGCAAGGGAACGCTCCCCGGCGGCGGATCGGGTTCGCAAAAAATCTGTTGACGGAAACCCTTTCATACAACATTATAAATAAATATGTTCAACAAAAGGAAAAGCAATCGCTATTTAACCCACGCCCGCGTGAGGATTCCCGCCGCTTGTATAGAAGAAGCCTTTTTGCGGGATATCAGCATAACAGGATGTCGTATCGAGTCTACGATAAATATTGACGTCAAAGCTAACGAATCCTATAAAATTGAAATTTTCCCGGAGGCCTCGGCGGAAATAGGCCGTTTTGAAATTATAGCCGAATCCCGGTGGATTAGGCCTGGGGGGTATTCCTATGAGGCCGGATTCAGGATCGCGGCTTCCCCCAAAGGGAAACTTTTTCAGCGGTATGTGGATTATTTAAGCTGGCGGAACGGCGCGCCCTCCCCTTCCGGAGGGACATCCCCGTCATGTTCTTGACAGGAACCGATGAACAGTACCCCGCTTAAGGGCAGGGTTTTTCAGGCGATCCCCGAATTTGAGGGGCATTTGCGCAAAGAGTTAGGGGTCTGGCGGGAGGTCTGGGGTTCTCTGTACTATGCCGGAGGCGGTCCCGGTCCGGATCCCGGCGGCAATTCGGCATCCCCAGCCGGAACGCCCCCATGGACTTCGTTCTGGAACCGCAATATCTGGCTTGAACCGTTTCGTATAGAATTTGATTCCCTGTCCGAAGGGGCGTCGGCGCTCCGGGCGATTCAGCGCAACTGGGCGCCGTCCCTGTCCACCTGCTTCCGCCGGGGCGCCCTGATCGCCGCGAAACTGCCGACCCTTCCCGAAAAACCGCGGCCCTTCCCCTGGCCGCTCCCGGATACGCCAATGGGAAGCTGGACCCTGTTAGACGCCCACACCATGATAGCGTCCCCGCGCTGCGCCAGCCCGTTTCCTAACGGGATTATCCGGTTTGAGGAGGACGCCGAAGGCCCCCCAAGCCGGGCCTACCTCAAGCTCTGGGAAGCCCTGGTTCGCTGCCGGAAGCATCCTGTTCCTGGGGAACGATGCCTTGACGCCGGGGCAAGCCCCGGCGGGTGGACCTGGGCGCTGGCGCGGCTGGGGGCGCAGGTAACCGCCGTGGACCGGGCGCCCCTGGAGGACCGGATCGCCGCCCTTCCGCAGGTAACTTTCATCAAGCACGACGCGTTCACCCTCAAACCAGAGGACCTGGGCCCTCTGGACTGGTTGTGCTGCGACGTGGTCTGTTATCCGCCACGGCTCTACGAATGGATAGAGCGGTGGCTTCAATCGAAACTCTGCCGGAATTTTATATGCACGATAAAAATGCAGGGCGAACCGGATTTTGAAACCACCCGGCGCTTCGCGGCAATCCCCGGCGGCGAGGTGGTACACCTATGCCATAACAAGCATGAGCTTACCTGGATCAACGTATCCGGTCAAACCGCGTGAAACACGGAACCGCCGCCGTTTGTCCCGGCCCCTCGGCGGCTGTAAAATCCAAAGAAAAAAACTTGACTGAAAATTTTTTCAGTGATATGATAAACTAAATTACATCCAAATAGGGCCTGCGTATGAAAGCATTTTTAACATCCGTGAGTCGCGCCGCTGTCGGGCCTTATGTACAGGGTCCGCCGCAGGAAATATGCGGTTTATTGTATATCCCCCCTATACCCGCAAGGGGAGAAGGGGCGATAAAAATCACGCGCTTCCGCGTGGGGAAATAAAAACGATGCCGGAAGCGAATTACCGTATCAAGGATTTTTTTTATGAATGTACCAATTAAATGGACAAAGAACACGATGTCCCCGACGGATTGTTCCAAGAGTCTTGCGCTCCTCAGTGTTTCTGAAATGGAAAAGGCTCACCGCTTCCACCGGAGTATTCCCCACTATCAGGAAACTCCGCTGTCCAATTTGTCCCACCTGGCCGAGTATCTGGGTATTAAGGGTCTGTTTGTAAAGGATGAAGCCTTCCGTTTCGGCCTTAACGCCTTTAAGGTGCTGGGGGGCTCCTACGCCATCGCCAAATATATAGCCATGCGGCTGGGGAAGGATATTTCGGAGATCAACTATGAGACGCTGGTTTCCGATGAAACGAAGGAAAAATTGGGGGACCTCACCTTTTATACCGCCACCGACGGGAATCATGGCCGGGGAGTCGCGTGGGCGGCTAATAAATTACGCCAGAAATCAGTGGTCCTCATGCCCAAGGGGTCTTCAGAGGTGCGCTTGCAGAACATCCGCAATGAGGGAGCGGAGGCCAGTATTACGGATCTGAACTACGACGATGCGGTCCGGGTGGCCAATGAGCGGGCCGCGAAGGACCCCCAAGGGGTGATGATTCAGGACACCGCCTGGGAGGGTTACGAGGAAATCCCCGGGTGGATCATGCAGGGCTACGGTTCCATGTCCTATGAAGTCTGGAACCAGCTTAAAGCGGCGGGGGTGGAACGGCCCACTCATATCTTTGTCCAGGCGGGGGTGGGGTCCCTTGCGGGATCGGTAATGGGATTTTTCACCAACCTGTTTCCTGACAATATTCCCATTACCACCATTGTAGAGGCCTCCGCCGCGGATTGTCTGTATATTTCCGCCCGGGCGGGAAAACTGGTTTCGGTGGGAGGGGATCTTTCCACCATCATGGCGGGTCTTGCCTGCGGAGAGGGGAACACTATTTCCTGGGAAATTCTGAAAAATTACGCGGGTTTCTTTGTTTCCGCGCCTGACTGGGTTGCCGCCCGGGGTATGCGGGTTCTTGGGGTGCCCCTCAAGGGGGATCCCAAAGTTATTTCCGGGGAATCCGGCGCGGTTACCGCGGGGCTGGTTGTTTCCCTTCTGCGGCGGGACACCTACAAAGATTTCCGGCAGGCCTTGGGATTAAACGCCGATTCGGTGGTCCTAATCTTCAGTACCGAAGGGAATACCGACCCGGAGCGGTTTCGGGACGTGGTATGGGACGGCGAGGTTCCCAGTGTTGATCGTTAAGAGCCCATTCAAGGAAACAAAGAGTGGTTGATGGGTAACGATGAAAAAGGAGGCGGAATGGTGCGAAAAGGATATGGTTAAAAATCCTGTACAATTTGGACGCGCCGTATATTCCGGGTAAGAGAGGTTTTCTCAAAACCGTGGGCCTTTGTCCACGGTTTTGAGAGAGGCTCAAGAATCGTAATGGTACGGATCGCCTTCAGGATTAAACATTTAAAAAGGCGCTTTGAGCAGTTTCATCAAAAGTTCATATAGGCCGGGATCATGATGTCCTGAGCGTATAATCAATTTGAGGTAGAGGGAGACGGTATGAAAACGCAGAATACAAAGCAGGCAAGCGGAGGGAGAGAGTTAATATACCAACTGGAAGGAAAGCCGCCTTTGGGAATCGCGTTCCCCTTGGGTTTGCAGCATGTCCTTTCCATGTTTATCGGCAATCTTGCGCCGGTATTGGTATTGTCGGGAATCATTAGCAGCGTTACCGGGGAGGTGATTGTTACCCCCCAGCAGCGGGCGCTCATGGTTCAGTGTTGTATGTTCGCTTCAGGGATGACGACGCTGGTTCAGCTTTATCCCCTGAAATTCGGCGGCTTCCAGATTGGGGCGGGGCTTCCGATTGTAATGGGTACGGCCTTCGCTTTTGTTCCGACCATGCGCACCCTGGGGGCGCAATTCGGGGTTAACGTAGTCCTGGGCTCAATAATTGTGGGAAGCGTGGTAGAAATCATTATGGGTTTCTTTATCAAACCCCTTAAAAAATTCTTTCCCCCCCTGGTTATTGGGGCGGTGCTTATCACCATCGGGCTGCATCTGCTTCCTGTGGGGGTCCAGTACTTCGCCGGCGGCGCGGGGCCTGAAGCTAATTTGAACATAGCGAAGCAGCTTATCGCGGAAGGGAAGGAGGTTCCCGCCAATGTGGCCGCTCTGGCCGCCCAATATGGCTCCTGGCAGAATCTTTTAATCGGCGCCGTTGTATTTCTCACTATTCTTCTGCTTCAGCGTTTTGCGAAGGGCATGATTAAAATTTCCGCCATTCTTATCGGTATCGTGGTAGGGTACGTGGTGGCGATTGCCCTGGGACAGGTCAATTTCGCGGCGGTTGGGAGCGCGGGCATTATTTCGGTCCCTATACCGTTCTCGATTAAACCGGAGTTCAGATTGGAGGCCATCATCGCCATGGCCGCGATTTATGTGGTTTCCGGGCTTGAAACCATGGGGAATATCAACGGGATTACCGTAGCCGCCTTTGACCGGGAAGCGACGATTAAAGAAACCTCCGGGGCGGTAGTAGCGGACGCGGTTGGTTCCCTGTTCGCCGCGACCTTTAACACCCTTCCCAATACCGCTTTTGGGCAGAACGCCGGCATTGTCGCCATAACCAAGGTAGTCAATAAATGGTGTATCGCTACCGGCGCGTTTGTCCTAATTCTGGCGGGTTTCATTCCCAAGATAGGCGCGGTCTTCTCCGTTATGCCTTCCAGCGTTCTGGGCGGCGCGGTGGTAATGGTGTTCGCCATGATCATGTTGAACGGGGTAAAGTTGATCGCCAAGGCGGGTTTCTCCGACAGGAATTTGCTCATTCTGGCCATCACGTTTGGCGTCGGCTTTGCGGTTGGGGACAACAAGCTCTTGGTAGACCAGCTTCCTTCAGCCTTGCAGTATGTTTTTAGGGATACAACCGTAGCGGTTTGTGTTGTTTCCGTCCTGACCAATCTCCTGTTCCCCGCTTCGGAATCGGAGAAGGCCAAGTTAGAGGCCGCCCAGAAGGAAGCGGCGGTCGAGGATGTGAAGGGATAAGACGGCAGTTTCGAGGAAAAGAGAGCCGGGCGGGAATGAGGAAAAACCCCATTCCCGCTTTTTTTGTGTGATACCGTACAACAGGGTCCACAGATTACGCGGATTTTCACAGATTATGAACACCTTTGATACGAAAAATCCGCGGCAATCCGGTTAATCCGCGGACCTCATTCCTGCCTTTTAGCCTTTACAACCTGCCGGGGCTTTTATGTTGTATTTGAATTTAACCGATAGATGAAATATGCGATATAATTTTTTTCTCCTTTGGGGGATGATCGTACTGGCCTTCCTCTTCTATTCCTGTTCCTCTGTCCCCGACGCGGGGGGTTCTCCGGAAGCTGTTCCATCCGGGACGGTTGATACACCCCCGAATCCTCCTCCCGAAGCCCCCGGATCGGAAGACGCCCCGTCCCGCCGCCCCCTGGAAACTCCCGGCGCGGATGTTCCGCCCTCCCCTCCTGAAGTTCCGGGTAAAGACCCGGCGGTCCCTCCGCAAGCCGCCGAACCGGTCGTCCCGCAAAGCCCTCTCCCCGGGTCTGAGGGAACCGCCATTGCGGCGCTTCCTCCGGAAGTCCGCCCCCGGCAGGAAAATCCCGTTCCCGAACGCCCCGAATTCCCCGCTACCCCGGAATATATCCTCGGGACAGGCCGCGTCCCTTCGTATGGACTGGCCCTGTTTCTTCTCTCCGTTAATCTCGATGGGGATCCCGAATTTATTACTGATCTAGCCCAGTATTATACCGAAGAGGCGGCGTTGGAAGGGGTCAACCACGACATTGCGTTCGCCCAAATGTGCCTGGAAACCGGTTTCCTCCGGTACGGCGGCCTTGTTACGCCGGAGATGAACAACTTCTGCGGCCTTGGCTCCATAGGCCCCGGACAGCGGGGTGAACAATTCTCCTCCCCCCGAGTCGGCGTCCGGGCCCACATCCAGCATTTGAAGGCCTACGCTACCGACGCTCCCCTTCAGCAGGAATTGGTGGACCCCCGGTATTTCTATGTCCGACTCGGTTCCGCCGCCACCTTAGACGGCCTTACCGGTTCCTGGGCTGTGGACCGTGAATATTCGAAAAAAATACGGAATATCCTGCAACGTCTTTACGCCTTCGCCTTTATTCCGGCTGAAAGCGGTATCCTGGTAAAGACGGGTGGTTCAGGCGTGGAAAATTAGGATATGGCGGGAGCCTCTTCCAAGGGGGCTTGGATTTTTGACAGCCCAGTACGGAGCCTTGACTTATTAGGGCAAAAGCCGGAAAATAACAGTATATCATGTTACATGCGGAGGAAAAGTATGAGTCTTATTGAATATGTCGAGGCCAGAGAGATCCTGGATTCCCGGGGTAATCCCACCGTGGAGGTAGACGTTGTCCTGAAGGATGGTTTTATGGGACGCGCCGCGGTTCCGTCAGGAGCTTCCACGGGAGAACATGAAGCGGTAGAGCTTCGTGACGGGGACAAGGAACGGTATTTGGGTAAGGGCGTGCAGAAGGCTGTGGCAAACGTGAATGACATCATCGCCCCGGAGATTCAAGGGTTGGACGCTCTGGATCAGGTGGACATAGATAGAACCATGATAGAACTTGATGGAACCGAGAACAAGGGGAAGCTGGGGGCCAACGCTATCCTCGGGGTTTCTATGGCTACCGCCCGGGTTGCCGCGGATTTCCTGGGAATACCGCTCTATAAATATTTGGGGGCCTTTCACGCCAACCTGCTGCCTGTACCCATGGCGAACATCATCAATGGCGGCAAGCACGCGGATAACAAGATCGATTTTCAGGAATTTATGGTCATGCCGGTGGGCGCCGGTTCTATGCGGGAAGCGGTTCGGTGGACCGCGGAAGTCTTCCATACGCTGAAGAAGCTGCTCAAGGATGCGGGTAAGAATACCGCGGTAGGTGACGAGGGCGGCTTTGCGCCGGATATCGGCAATGAGGAAGCGCTGGATTTCATCATGAAGGCCATAGAGAAAGCGGGGTACAAGCCGGGCGAGCAGATCGCCATCGCCCTGGACTGCGCCAGTTCGGAACTTTTCGATGAGGGCGGGAAACAAGGGTATAAGTTCTGGAAGAGCAACCCTGAAAAGCTGTTCTCCGCCGACGAAATGATCGATATCTATACCCGGTGGGTGGACAAATATCCTATCATTTCTATTGAAGATCCGCTGGATCAGAATGACTGGGAGGGCTACGTTAAAATGACCCGCGCTTTGGGTTCCAAGATCCAGATAGTCGGGGATGATTTTTTCGTGACCAACACCAAGCGTCTTGAGCGGGGTATTAAAGAAGGATCCTGTAATTCCATCCTTATCAAGGTGAACCAGATCGGTACGGTAACCGAAACCTACGAAGCGGTGGAAATGGCCAAACGCGCGGGTTACACCGCCGTCATTTCCCACCGTTCCGGCGAGACCGAGGACAGCTTTATCGCCGATCTCGTGGTAGCGCTGGAAACCGGCCAGATCAAGACCGGCTCTATGAGCCGCACCGACCGGATCTGTAAATACAACCAGCTTATGCGCATTGAAGACCAGCTTGAGGGTGTAGGTGAATACGCGGGGAAAAAAGCGTTCTATAACCTGAAAAAGTAAGGGTTTTTACGGATTCTTTCACACGGACCGTCAACGGTCCGTGTTTTTTTGCGGACCCCGGCGGGCCATGTTGGGGCATAAAAAATAAGAGGAAGCTTTCTCCTGAAACTGACGTTTTAGGAGAAAGCCCCCTCTCGTACGCGGTTACGCGCCGCTCCCGGAAGACCGGGAGCTTCCGTCATTCGTAAATGGCCGCCGCTACATCGGGATCGGTCAGATTGTTTTTATCCGCCCACAGGAAACCGGAGTCAACGATCTTCGGCAGGGATTCACCTCGAAGAGCTTTAACCGCGCTTTCGACGGTCTTATACCCCATCAGCACCGGATTCTGCTGAACCGCTCCGTACATTAACCCGGACTTGATTGCGTCTAACTGGAGCTTTCCTGAATCAAAGCCGATAACGATGATCCGCCCTGACAGGTTGAGTTCGCTCACCGCGTTTATCACGCCGATTGCGGAACCTTCATTGGCCCCGTAGTAACCCTTCAGGTCCGGATTGCCGTTGATAACGGTCTTGGCAATTTCAGTAGACCGGAGATGATCGCCGCCGCCGTACTGGGGTTCAAGAACCTGGATATTCGGATACTTCTTCATCTGTTCCAGGAATCCGTCCCTGCGGTCAATACCGGTGCGGCTGGTCTGATCATGCACGATGAGGGCTACTTTGCCTGAACCGCCGATAGCATCGGCCATCTTTTCCGCCGCAAGGGCGGCGGCGGCTTTATTGTCGGTTGTAACCGTGGTCAGGGGAATATCCGAATCAACCCCGGAGTCAAAGGCGATAACCGGAATGTTCCGGTCTTTTGCCTGCTGCAACAGGGGAATCGCCGCCCGGCTGTCCAGCGCCGCAAAGCCCAGGGCCGAGGGATTCTTTCCCAGAGCGGTTTGAAGCATTTCAATCTGCTTATCAACCTGGGACTCGCTTTCAGGCCCTTCAAAGGTGATCTGAATTCCCAGATCCCTGGCCGCGTTGTCAGCGCCCTGTTTAACCGCCTGCCAGAACTGGTGCTGGAATCCTTTCGAGACCAGGGGGATGTAGGTTACGCCGGCGGCTTCACCCCCTCCCGCCTGGGAACCGCCCCGGGCGAATACCATACCGGAACCTGCGGCCATAAGGCACAGAACCACCAAAAAAACTTTCTTCATACAAATCCTCCAGTGTTGTTACCATGCGTAATTCATGGTACATGTTCTATATCGCAGCAGCCAAACGACTGCTAAAATTACTATTTTATTTTCCGCCGGACTATATCAAGATACACCGCGCCTATGACGATGAGGCCGGTTACCACCATCTGCCATTCCTGGGGGACCGAAAGTATCCGCAGGCCGTTGGTGAGGACCGTGATGATAAACGCGCCGATCACCGTTCCCAGTATGCTGCCTTCCCCTCCCGACAGGGACGCCCCGCCGATAACCGCCGCCGCGATAGCGTCCATCTCGTAACCGGGGCCCAAGGCGGGCTGGGCGGAGTTCAACCGGCTGGCCATGACGATCCCCGCAATGCCAAAGAACGCGCCGCTCATAGAATAAATGGCGATTTTCCACGCGTCCGTATTGATCCCCGAAAGTTTCGCGGCTTCCTCGTTGGAACCGATAGCAAAGGTATACCGGCCTATGACGGTTTTTGAGAGGATAAAGGACGCGACCACGGCAACGCCGAAAAATATCAGAACCCCCAGGGGAATTCCCAGGATTGGCCGTGTCGCGATAGTGCCAAAGACCGGCGTATCGGAAAAATAAACCGGTTTGGTTCCCGAAACAATGAGGTTAAGCCCTTTCGTGATATTCATCATTCCCAGCGTGGCGATAAACGGGGGAAGTTTGAGTTTAGCAATACTCACCCCGTTAATGAAGCCGCATACAGCGCCGGCAACAACAGCCGCCAGAATCCCCACGAAGACCGGCAGCCCCAGCATGGTAATGAAGACCCCGGCCATAACCGAAGCGAAGGTCATAACCGTTCCGATAGACAGGTCAATGCCGCCGGTTACGATGATAAAGGAAATCCCCACCGCCAGGATGCCGTTAACAGCGGTCATCAATAAAATAGTAACTACATTACTGTACCGCAGAAAATAATTGGGGGACAATATAGAAAAAATGATAATCAGCACGATAAGAGCCGTAAAGGCAAGTATCGTCTGGGTCGCCTTGGAATTAAGCCGCCTGGTAAAAAATGTAGTGTTCGCCATACCCCTTATCCCCATTCCTTTCAAATCTTTCGTTCACACGCCGCCGGCACACGCTATGCCGGAACCGCGCCGCCGCGCAGCGTTGCGTAATACATTATTTTTTCTTGGGTGCCCTTCCCCCCGTCCAGGACGGCGGTTATCCGGCCTTCGCACATTACCACGATGCGGTGGCTCATGCGGATAATCTCCGGCAATTCCGAAGATATCATGATAATCGATTTCCCTTGATCCGCCAACTCGTTGAGCAGTTTGTAGATTTCACTCTTCGCGCCGACATCAATGCCCCGGGTCGGCTCGTCAAAGATAAGAATATCGCTGTTCCGGACCAGCCATTTCCCCATTACTACTTTCTGCTGATTGCCGCCGGACAGGTTCTTTGCCAACTGTTCAACGCTGGGAGTCCTCGTGTTGAGCCGTTCTATGTACTTCTGGGTTGCTTTTTTCGATTTTGCCTCGTCGATCACCCCCAGGGGTTTCAAAAAGTCTTTGAGAGAGGCCATCACGGTATTAACCTTTACGGACATGCCCAAAGCGAGGCCAAAGCGCTTGCGATCCTCCGAAAGATACCCGATGCCATACCGCACCGCGTCCCTGGGCTGCCTGATGAGCGCCTTTTTCCCGTTGACCCGGATCTCCCCGCCCTCAAGCGGGTCCGCCCCGAAGATAAGCCGCATGGTTTCGGTTCTTCCCGCGCCCATAAGCCCCGCGAAGCCCAGTATCTCCCCTTTGTGCAACTCAAACGATACGTCCCGCACCGCCCGCCCCCGGGTAAGATGGGCGGCTTCCAGAACCGTTTCGTTTTTTGAGGTATCCCCATGAGGGTGGTGGCTTTCATAAATTTCCCGCCCAACCATCTGGGCGATAATCTGATCGGTGGTAATACGCTGTGCCGGGGTTGTGGCAATATACCGGCCGTCCCGCATAACCGTAATCCGGTCGCAGACGCGGTGCAGTTCATCCATGCGGTGGGAAATATACACAATACCCTTCCCCTGATTCCGCAGGTCCCGGATGACTTTAAAAAGTTCTTCTATTTCGCTGTCGCTTAAAGCCGAAGTCGGCTCGTCCATGATGAGGACGTCCATATTGAAAGAAAGCGCCTTCGCGATTTCGATCATCTGCTGCTGGGCGACGGTGAGCCCCGACACCGTAACCCGAGGGTCAAGGTTCAGATTGATGCGTTTAAACAATTCTTCTGATTTACGGTTGATTGCCTTGTCGTCCACCAGAAACCGCATACCCTGCTTCTGTTCCCGGCCTATGAAGATATTCTGAGCCGCGGTAAGGTGTTTCATCAGATTTAATTCCTGGTGAATAATGCTGATCCCTAAATCCTGGGCTTGTTTGGTTGTGCGGGCTTCGGCGATTTCCCCCCGAACCTTGATGACTCCGGCGTCTTTTTCATGAATACCGGAAAGCACCTTCATCAGGGTTGATTTTCCCGCCCCATTCTCGCCAACCAATCCATGAATCTCACCACGCACTAGTTCAAAACGGCAATTATTTAATGCATGTACGCCGGGAAATTTTTTTTCGATCCCTTCCATTTGTACAAGGAAATCACTCATTCTGAACCCCTCCATTACCTGGACCGATCTTACGGAGGCACTCAGTATACATCCGGTTTTTCCCTTTGTACAGTCTTTTTTGAACGATGCCGGCAATTCCGGTGAAAATCCGCATGATCCGGGGGTCCCAAAAGTCCACAGATTACGCTGATTTTCACAGATTATGAACACCTTTGATACAAAAAATCTGCGGTAATCTGGTTAATCTGCGGTTCCCACAGGAATCCCTACCCGCGCTTTGAACAGCCTTCACAACCGCAGCCGCAGGAAGTTCTGCCTTCGCGGAGGTTCACAATCAATCGTACTATGATGAGGGCAAGAACGCCGAAGACAATGCTCCCGACAATAATGGTTCCGGCGTTAGCCCTGATGAAGTCCATATACGCTCCCCGGTATCAGGCTTAAGCCCCGCCGCGCATTGGCTGCACGGGTTTACGCGGTCTTCTCAGCAGCAGGAACACCAGCAACGCCAGCGCCGCAAGTCCCGCGATTGTTCCGGCTCCGAAGCCGCCGCCCGCGACAAAGGTTCCGAGCTGGTAGAGGATCAGCGCCAGAATGTACCCGTAGCATAACTGGTACGCAACCGCAAAGGCCGTCCATTTGGGGTTGTTCATCTCCCGCCTGATAGCGCCTATGGCCGCAAAGCAGGGGGGGCAGTAGAGATTGAAGGCCAGGAACGCGTACGCGCCGATGGCGGAGAAGTTGGCGGCAAAGGCGCTCCAGATTTCTTCGCCTTCTTCGCTTACTTCGGCAAAGCCGTAGAGTACGCCCATAGTTCCCACTACGTTTTCCTTGGCGATAAGGCCCGTGATGGTTGCCACCGCCGCGTCCCAGGTGCCAAAGCCCAGGGGCGCGAAGATGACGGCAACGGCGGACCCCAGGCCCGCGAGCAGGCCGTCGCTCAGATTTTCCACCATGCCGAAGCCGTCTTCCGTAAAGCCGAAAGCCGACAGGAACCACACCGCTATCGATGAAATGAGGATGATGGAACCGGCCTTCTTGATGAACGACCAGCCCCGCTCCCACATGCTGCGAAGCACATTCACCACGCCCGGCAGACGGTAGGCGGGCAGCTCCATCACAAAGGGGGAAACATCACCCATAAAGGGGCGGGTCTTTTTCAGGATGATGCCCGACATGATGACCGACGCGATGCCCAGGAAGTAGGCGCTGGGGGCGACCCACCACGCGCCGTCCAGAACCGCGCCGGAAATAAGGGCGATGATGGGGAGTTTCGCGCCGCAGGGCATGAAGGTGGTGGTCATAACCGTAAGCCGGCGGTCATGTTCGTTCTCGATGGTGCGGGATGCCATAACGCCGGGGATGCCGCAGCCGGTGCCGATGAGCATGGGGATGAAGCTCTTCCCCGAAAGGCCGAAGCGCCGGAAGACGCGGTCAAGGATAAAGGCGATGCGGGCCATGTAGCCGCAGGCTTCCAGGGCGGCCAGGAACAGGAACAGCACCAGCATCTGGGGCACAAAGCCGAGTACCGCGCCGACACCGGCCACAATGCCGTCCAGGATCAGCCCGTTAAGCCACTCCGCCGTACCCGCCGCATCCAGCAGCCCCCCCACGAGTACCGGAATGCCCGGCACTTCGCGCCCGAAGAAGGTCCAGCCCTCTCCAAAGAGGCTGTCGTTGGTCCAGTCCGTAAGCCAGGCCCCCACCGTGGTTACGGAAACGAAGTAAATAAGGAAGATAACCACGGCGAAGACCGGCAGGGCAAGGAAGCGGTTGGTAACAATGCCGTCAATCCGGTCCGAAACGGTTTCGCGGTTTTCCTTTCGCTTTTTATAACAGTCCGTAATCATAGAAGAAATAAATTCATACCGTTCTTCCGAGATTTTGCTTTCGATGTCGTCGCCGCATTGCTCTTCCGCCGCCGCGACAAGGGCTTCCGCCCCGTCGAGCCGGTATTTTTCCGCCAGCTTAACATCCCGTTCCAGTATCTTGATCCCGTAAAAACGGCGCAGGGATTCGTCAATATCCCCCATCTGTGCCGAAAGAGCGGCGAGGGCTTCCTCCACCGGCTGCGAGAACACAACGGCATTCCGGCTGTTCCCGGCGTCGGTATCGGCGGCGGCAAGCGCCTTCTCGACGGCCTCGCCTATCCCCGTCCCTTTCAGGGCGGAAATCGCCGTTACCGGACAGCCCAGGTGCTTTTCCAGCCCCGCAAGGTCCAGCACGTCCCCGGACTTTTCAACCACGTCGATCATGTTGACCGTAGCGGTAAGCGGAATGCCCGTCTCCAAAAGCTGCGTGGTCAGGAAAAGGTTCCGTTCCAGGTTAGCGCCGTCTATAACATTGAGGATGACGTCAGGCTTTTCTTCCAAAAGATAGTTCCTGGCGATCACCTCCTCCAGAGAGTAGGGCGAAAGGGAATATATCCCCGGCAGGTCGATGATCCTGACGTTCTTATGCCCTTTAAGGCGGCCTTCTTTCTTTTCTACCGTAACCCCCGGCCAGTTTCCGACAAACTGATTTGA
>JAIRSS010000221.1 GCA_031255315.1 Spirochaetaceae bacterium | reverse complement strand
TTTACTCTAAAGGCGGCGCAGATTAATTTAACGATCCGGTCGTTGACCTTCCGTTTCTCAACCTCCACCCCCGCAAGGTACCCGCTCGAAAGCGATATGACCTTGGAGAATTTAATTTGAGACAAATGCAATACCTCACGGATTTGCTTGATGCGACGGTTAATTGATGTTTCAGTATGAAGTTCCATTGCCCTATAATCATAGCGCTAATAGCCCTTTCCCGCAAGGGGGCGCAGTGAGACATCAGCAATTTAATGTGTACCCGTCATCGTCATCACTGATAACAAAAAGCATGTAATCCTTCCAGCTTTGTACAGAATCAGCCGGAACGAAGGTACCGGCGCGTAAACTACTAAAGGATTTTCCCGCAGTCAAGATAGAGAAAATTGAGTTTCAGTACATCTTCCGGCGTCTTGATTTCCCGTGCCCGTTGCAACGCCCCCGTTCCTTCGTGTTTTCTCTCCAAAGCTCCGGTAGTAGAGCCGCCAGTTCTTCGAATGTATAGGCGTCCTCTCCCCCTGCTTCCAGTTTATCCGGGTAGAGCTGTATTGCCAACGGCTTAAGTAAACGCATATAGAGCAAGCTCCCCGGTCAATGTCTGCCTGACTTTCATGGATAACCCCATGTATCCCGCCGGTCCCGATTCCAGAACCGTGTATTTGGGTTAGGTTTTTAGTTTAAGGCGTTCCTTCTTTGCGGTTGGATTATTTTGAGGCCCTGCGTTACCTTGCAGAAATGGGTGATACAGGTTATTTTATCAACAGGACTGCTTAAAAAGAGCAGTCCCCCAAACAGTAATCTCTAAAAACAGCAGGATAAACATTTGGAATGGGTTCAGCGTTTTCAGACAGTATATGATTTATTTCGTCCTATCCTGGATATTACGATCCTGGCGTTCTTGATCTATAAAGCCTACGAGCTTTTGATAAAAACCCAGGCGGCCCAGCTTATCAAAGGAGGAGGTTTCCTGGCCCTGGTGTACGGGGCTGCGTACGTATTCAGGCTGACCACCCTCCAATGGATTTTGGACAAAATGGCTCCAGGGGTTTTTATTGCGATAGCCATTGTGTTTCAGCCCGAACTGCGGAAGATTATCATCCGTTTGGGTCAGGGGGAATTCTTCAGGCCCGACCGTAAGCCCCATATAGGCCAGCTTGAATCGGTGATCACCGCGGCGGAGATATTGTCCCAAAAGAGACGGGGCGCCCTGGTGGTTTTTCCCCGGCGGGTCAACCTCAGGAATATCGCCGATACCGGGACCAGGCTGAACGCGGAAATATCGTCCAACTTGATAGTTACCGTTTTTGAATTCGACACCCCCCTCCACGACGGGGCTATGATCATTCAGAACGGCCGCATTGTCGCGGCGGGCTGCTTCCTTCCCCTGTCGGAACAGCAGGACATCAGGAAGAGCTTTGGAACCCGGCACCGGGCTTCCTTGGGGATGTCGGAACAGAGCGACGCCGTGATCCTGGTGGTTTCCGAAGAGACCGGGGCTATTTCTCTGGCCTATGACGCGAAACTTTACTATGACTTATCCCCCCTGGAAGCGGCCCGCAAATTGAGGGAAATTCTGGACCGGGGCGCGAAGGCTGGAACGGCCCCAGGCGGCGCGGCCCCGGGCGTTGCTTTGGATGGCGCGCCGGTAGAGTGAGCGGTAGAACGAATGATGAAAAAGAACCCTCCTTTTTGGGATAGCAGAAAAATTCTTGCCATGATTGCCGCAAACTGGCATGTTAAGGTCCTCTCGGCGGCCTTGGCGGTCATCCTCTTTGTGTTTCATCGCACGAGCCTTTTAGAAAACCGGTTTTTTTCAGCGCCTTTACGGATAGAGACGAATGGAAACCTGGTTCCGGCCAGTTCCTATCCCCGCATGGTCCGGGTTACCATGCGGGGGGAGGCAAACAGCCTCTATCCTATACTGGAAGATGATATTGATGTATACCTGGACCTTAGCAAGTATACCGCCGAAGGAACCTACCGGGCGCCGGTGCAGATCCGGAGGGAGGGGACCGCCCTGGGCGTGGATCCCCTGGAAATCAATGTAGATCCTTCAGAAGTTTCTATTGAATTGGATCAGAAGATCAGCAAGTATGTCCCGTTGACCCCCAGTTTCCAGGGGGAGTTGGCAGGCGGGTATGAACTGGCGTCGTATACGCTGACCCCTACCCAGGTGGTGGTGGACGGCCCGCTCAGGCTTATGAGCGGCCTTTCGGAATTATTCACCGATTTTATCGAACTCGGCGGACGGAGCGATGATTTTACCACCAGCGTACACATCATGAACCGGGACCCTTTACTGGTTATCCGGGGGGACGGGATAACCGAATTCCGGGGACTGGTTAGAAGATACATCATGATACGGAGTTTTGAAGGCTTGCCTATTAGAATTCGCGGTCTCAACGAGGAATTTGAGGGGACGGCGGCAGTGGAAACTGGGAATATACGCATTGAAGGGCCTCAAATTGAGCTTGAGTCCTACGAGCCGGAGCGGAATATACTGTACCTGGATTGTTCCCGGATTACGGAAAGCGGCGTGTATACCCTGCCGGTTCAGGCGGACATTCCCCAGTCCTTCACCCTGATTCGAAGCGATCCTTCATACGTTGTCGTTAGGGCCGCTCTGCGGGAGGAAGCGGAAGTAGATGTGGAAGACGCCTCTGAGGATGTGGAGCTGTGATAGTCGGTATCGGCGTAGATGTGGTTCATATCGACCGGCTAAAGCGGTGGCTGAGGGTGCCGGGCTTACCGGAACGGTACTTTCATCCAGAGGAACTTGCTTCGGCTCTTGGTAAGGGCGCGAGCGCGGAACTGTCGCTGGCGGCCCGGTTCGCCGCGAAGGAGGCCTTTGGCAAAGCCTTGGGGACGGGGCTTGCGGGGATAGTGCTGAAAGATATAATGGTGGTAAACCGTCACAATGGCCGGCCCGAAATTGAGGTTTTCGGGACCGCCCGCGCGGCCCTGCAACGGTGCGGGGCCGGCAGAATTCATATTTCTTTGACCCATGAGCGGGACAACGCCGTAGCTATGGTTGTCCTTGAGACGGTGTAAGAGCCTTCTGGAACGTATTAGAAACGGAGTTTTGGATGATTGGAGACGACCGGGATGTAAAGTTATCGTTTATGTCGAAAGAGGAGTATATCTGTCCGGTTTGCAACAACGCTTTTCACCGGGAAGAACTTCTCTCGGGCAGCGGACGCCTTATTGCCGGGGACCTTACTGACGAACTCCGCCGCTTGTACCAGCCGTCCGTAAAATATGGAGACGTTTATCCCCTGGCGTATGCGGCGACCGTATGCCCTGAATGCTGGTTTGCCGCCATGGACAAAGATTTTTTCGATCTCCCCAAAGGCGCTAAAATGCGTGTTATAGAGGATCAGGAAAAACGCAAAGCCGATACGGCGTATATTTTTCCCCATGTTGATTTTCGTGAATCCCGGAATCTCGTCAGCGGGGCGGCGGCGTTATACCTTACGCTCAGGTGTTACGATTTCTTTCCCGAAGAATTTTCCCCGACAATTAAGCAGGGCATCGCCGCCCTGCGGGCCGGGTGGCTTTTGGACGACATGGATAAAAAGTTTCCCGGCGAGCATTTTGACTGGGTTGCCCTGCTTTTCAAGAAAAAGGCCCAGTTCTTCTATTCCGAAGCAATAGAGCGGGAACAGCGGGGTACGGAAACCTTGTCGGCTGTCAAAATATTCGGCCCGGATATGGATAAAAATTATGCCTATGAGGGAGCCCTCTACCTTTCCGGCGTTCTCACGCTCAAATACGGCGTCCGGACGAATTTGGAACAATGGCGCGCTTCCCTGGAAGGCATAAAACGCATCATCGCGAAAATATTCGGCCTTGGGAAGTCTTCCAAAAGCAAACCGGGTCCCCTCCTGGAACACGCCCGGCGTCTCTATAAAAGCATCAATGCCGAATTGCACGAGACTGATGAATGACAACCGGGCGGCAACGCGGAATATCAGGCTCCTTATAGCTTATGACGGCGCCGGGTTTTCCGGCTGGCAGCGGCAGGGCGCCGGGGGAAAGGCCGCGTCCGGCGCTACCGTTCAGGGGGTCATTGAGGCGGCGTTGGAACAGCTTCACAAGAAGCCGGTGGTTCTTACCGGTTCAGGCCGTACTGATGCGGGGGTTCACGCTACAGGGCAAGTGGCCAATTTCTACACCGATATTGCGGGCATGGAAGCCCGCCGCTTCGTCCCCGCCCTTAACCGCCTTCTTCCGCCGGAGGTCCGTATTATGGAAGGACGGGAAACCCGCGAGGACTTTCACGCCCGGTTTGACGCCAAAGCCCGAACCTATCAGTACCGTTTTATCGTTGGCCGCCCCTCCCTTCCTCATGAAACCAGATACGCGCTTCCCCTGTGGCGCCGTCCCCGGATAACTCTCCTGAACGACTACGCCCGCCTCCTCCGGGGAGAATTGGACTGTTCAGTTTTTGCCAGTTCCCGGGATCCCAGCAAATCACGGAACCGCTGCATCACTCAGGCGTGGTTTTTTATCCAGGGGGATGTTCTGGTATTCGAGATCCGCGCCAACGCGTTTCTTTGGAAGATGGTCCGTTCTAT